>NZ_CP041348.1:3467500-3527401 GCF_009834365.1 Komagataeibacter xylinus
CTTCATGTGCAGCTTCCCCCACTTTTTGATAATGGGCGCCCCACGGTTCTCTATAACCCGCACTTCAGTCGCAGCCTGTCTTCATGGCCACGATTTGGCATGAGAGTGCTGGAATATTTCGCGCGGCAGGAAAAATACAATCTCATCTTTGCCCCGCATTACCGGCTTTTCGATACAAATCGTGAGAAAAGCATGGAAATTCTGGCGCCCTTTACCAAATTACCCCATGTGATCATTGACCCTGGCAGCGACAAAAGCGTGGATATGACCTATACCATGGCTGCTGACCTCTATCTGGGGGATGTCAGTAGCCAGGTCAGTGAATTCCTTATCAAACCGCGGCCCTGCCTGTTCCTCAACGCGCACCATACCTCGTGGCGCGGAGACCCCAATTATGAGAGCTGGACCCTTGGCCCCGTCGTGGAAAGCGTGGAGACAGCAGGCAATGACCTTGACAATGCTTTCCTGTCACATGCAAATTTCCTTGATCGGCAAAAAGAGTATATACGCGACACATTCGGGTTTGAGCCGCCAGCGGATACGGCGGCCAAAGGCGCGAAATCGATTATTGACTTTTTGAGGGTAATTGGTTGAACACCGCCCATTCGCCGTTTCAAGATACGTCTGTGGAAGTCAAATTACCGGAAATGATAAGCCTCCCGACCCCCTCCGATTCTGGTCTGCCCCGTCGTTACGGCGATTTTTCGTCGTTTCCGGCTGCGCTGGACTATGCCGCCCAGGGCAAGAGCGGCTTCAACATCTATTCCGGCAAGGGCGTCCTGCTCGAAACGCTGCCTTACAGCACGTTGCGCGAACAGGCGATCGAGACCGGCAGGCGCCTGCTGTCGCTTGGGCTGAAGCCGGGTGACCGGGTCGCCATCGTGGCGGAAAGCGATGGCGACTTCGCCCGCATCTTCTTTGGCTGCCAGTATGCAGGCCTGGTGCCAGCGCCCCTGCCGCTGCCCGTGGCGTTTGGCGGGCGCGAAGGCTATGTCGCTACACTGCGCGGCATGATTGAGGGGGCTGCGGCCTCAGCCGTGGTCATTGCCTCGATCATCGCATCCTGGACGGACGAGATTACCACCGGGCTGGACCTGCAATTCTCCGGCACGCCAGCCGAACTGCTGCAAACGCCCATTACGGTTGAAACCCTGCCCCCGGTCGGGCCGGACGACCTGTCCTACCTGCAGTTTTCCTCGGGCAGCACGCGTTTCCCCATGGGTATTGCCGTAACCCAGCGCTCGGGCATGGCCAATGCGCACGCCATTGCGCTCAATGGACTCAAGGTGCGCGAAACCGGCGATCGCTGCGTATCGTGGCTGCCGCTCTATCATGACATGGGACTCGTTGGTTTTTTCCTAACGCCCATGACCTGCCAGCTCAGCGTTGACATGCTGCCCACGCGCGAGTTCGCCCGCCGCCCCCATGTATGGCTGGACCTGATCAGCCGCAATCGCGGCACGATCTCCTACAGCCCCTCCTTTGGCTATGAGCTGTGCGCACGTCGCGCCACCTCGATCGAGCTTGATCTCTCATCGTGGCGTGTGGCGGGTATTGGCGGCGACATGATCCGCTATCATATCCTTGAGGATTTTGCCCAGCGCTTCGCTTCCGCCGGGTTTGACAGCGGAGCCTTTACCGCCAGCTACGGCATGGCAGAGGCAACGCTGGCCATCAGCTTCGCCCCGCTTGGCGCGGGCATCTGCACCGATACGATCGATCTGCGCGCGCTCGAGACACAGGGCAAGGCCGTACCCTCCAACGATCCGGCCCGCGCGCTGCGCACCTTCGTGCTGTGTGGTGAAGTGCTGCCGCAGCACGAACTCGAAGTACGTGACGCGCAGGGCCATGTGCTTGGTGACCGCGAGATCGGCACCGTCTATGTGCGCGGTCCGAGCCTGATGCAGGGCTACTTCCGCCGCCCGCAGGAAACCGCCCGCGTGGTCGATGCCGAAGGCTGGCTCAATACCGGCGACCTTGGCTACATGCTCAACGGGCAGGTGGTCATCACCGGTCGCGCCAAGGATCTGATCATCATCAATGGCCGCAACATCTGGCCGCAGGATCTGGAATGGTCGGCCGAGACCGAAATCAGCACCCTGCGCAGCCGTGACGTGGCCGTATTCTCGGTTGATGAGGATGAAGGCGAGAAGATCGTGGCCCTCGTGCAGTGCCGCGCCACCTCCCCCGAAGCCCGTGAAACGCTGAAAACCGAAACGGCCAGCCTGTTCCGTCGGCAGCACGGGGTAGATGTGTCCATCATCCTGGTGCCGCCCCATACCCTGCCGCAGACCTCGTCGGGCAAGCTGACACGGGCGCGGGCGCGGGCCATGCTGCTCTCGGGGGCGTTCCAGCCGCTGGAAACATCATCTTCCGTTTCCGTGGTCTGACAGGTCTGGCGAACCGTCTATCGCCGTTGGCACGTCAGTTCAGGGTGGAAAGCAGGACTGGCCAAAAACTTGTTTTTCGCCCATAAGGCTTTGCAATAAGGGGACGGATTGCAGTCCCCGTCCCCGCTCATGCGGGGCGACCATTCATGCTGATCCGCTGCCCCTGGCAGGCTGGACATGCCATAAGGATGTAGGAATGAGTGAAACGGTAGCGAGCGTCTCCGCGCTGATCGTGAAGACGCTGCTGGCGAACCCCAAGGTTCCCCGTGATATCAATGGCAGCAGCAAGATCGTTGAAGATCTGGCCTTTGATTCACTGGCCGTCATGAATTTTGTCATGGAAATCGAGGATACCCTCGATGTTTCCGTGCCACTTGACCGGCTGGCTGATATCCGCACCATCGATGACTTGGCGGCCTGCATCGTTTCCCTCAAGCAGGCTTCCTGACACGTCATGTCGATTTTTTCTAAATATGAAGGTCTCGCCTCCGCCCTCGCATCCGTTACCGTTGGCGGCGGCCGCAACCCCTTCGATGTCGTGATCGAAAAGCCCATTTCCTCAACGGTTGGGTTGATCGAAGGGCGCGAGACGCTGCTGTTCGGTACCAATAACTACCTTGGGCTGAGCCAGTCACCCGCAGCGATCAATGCCGCGGTCGAAGCGGCAAAGGCCTATGGCGTGGGCACGACCGGCTCGCGCATTGCCAATGGCACGCAGGGCCTGCACCGCCAGTTGGAGGAACGGCTTTCCGCCTTCTTCCGACGCAGGCACTGCATGGTGTTCTCCACGGGCTATCAGGCCAATCTTGGCACCATTTCCGCCCTGGCGGGCAAGGATGACTACCTGCTGCTCGATGCCGACAGCCATGCCAGCATCTATGATGGCAGCCGCCTTGGCCATGCGCAGGTGATCCGCTTCCGCCATAACGATGCCGATGACCTGCACAAGCGCCTGCGCCGCCTTGAAGGCACGCCGGGTGCGAAGCTGGTTGTGGTTGAAGGCATCTATTCCATGATGGGCGATGTGGTGCCCATGGCGGAATTTGCCGCCGTCAAGCGCGAGACCGGAGCCTGGCTGCTGGCCGATGAGGCCCACTCCGTGGGCGTGATGGGCGAGCACGGACGCGGCGTGGCCGAAGCCGATGGCGTGGAAGATGATGTGGACTTCGTGGTCGGCACCTTCTCCAAAAGCCTGGGCACGGTGGGAGGCTACTGCGTTTCCAACCATGACGGGCTGGATCTGATCCGCCTGTGTTCGCGGCCTTACATGTTCACGGCCTCGCTGCCGCCAGAGGTCATTGCCGCAACCATGGCGGCCCTGACCGAGTTGGAAAACCACCCCGAGCTACGTATCCGCCTGATGGATAATGCCCGCAGGCTGCATGCCGGCCTTCAGGCGGCGGGCCTGCGCACCGGCCCCCAGGCGAGCCCGGTCGTATCGGTCATTCTGGATGATGTGGCGGTTGCCGTGGCGTTCTGGAACCGGCTGCTTGACCTTGGGGTTTACGTCAACCTTAGCCTGCCGCCCGCAACGCCGGACCAGCACCCGCTGCTGCGCACCTCCGTCATGGCAACGCATACGCCTGCGGAAATTGACAGGGCCGTGGACATCTTCGCAACAGTAGCGCGCGAGATGGGTCTTAACCACGCCGCCTGAAGAACCCTGCCTGCCGTAGCTTCCATAACAGGTACGGCAGGCAGATCAGCGGATGCCGCTCGGAAAACGGCCCAAGTGGCAGTTCAATGCCGGAATGCCGCCTGATCTTCCAGGCAATGTAGCGCGCGCCCCCTTCAAACGTGAAGGCGCCCTTGAACAGGCGGCTGACATTGAGCACCCGCCCCAGCCGCCCGCGCAGCCACCAGCCCTCCTGCATGCTGCGCCGTAGTTGCGGTGTCAGGCGGGGGGCAAGCTGCGCGCCATCACGCGAGAAGGGCAGGCCATCGGCCAACCATATATCGGGCAGCAGCGCGCGATAACGCGCCTCGCGCCCTTCCAGCAGGGCAGATGGCCTGCGCCCGTTTTCCACCCGCAGTTCCGCGCCATAAGTATGCGCGAACAGCGCCAGCCAGAATTCATCCGCCGTGCCCTGCGCCGGGCCAAGAGCCGCCGCCCAGCGCCCGGCCTGCCCCATGGCGCGCACCAGGCAGCCCAGTATGGCATCAGCCGCCTCAGGCCCGCGCACCCAGACCAGCCTGACCGGCTGGCAGAACCGCGCCCAGATGGTGGTATCGAGCGTGGCCCGCCCCGTCATGCGCCGGAACTGGGCAATCGACAGGATGGCAACCTTGGCGCGGATGATGCGCCCGCCTACCGGAATTTCATGATATTCAACATTGGGCGGCAGCAGGCGATTGGCCTCACGCGCGAAGTAGCCTGAGGTCCAGTCCTCCAGCCGTTCTACAATGACATAAAAATCCAGCACGCCATCGGGGTCGGGTTCGCGCAGCACGGAGCCGTAAAAGAGCACGCCCAGAGGCTGCGCTGAACCCAGCAGGTCGCATACGAACTGCGTGACAAAGGCAGGAACGGGCTGGACCAGTTCATTGGCCAGCGTATGGGCAATGCGCCCTGCCGCGGCAAGGCGGCTGGAAGGATCAGCCATGGTCAGCATTCCTCAGGCGTGGATGAAGTCGATGGGTGCTGTGGCGGACAGCATGATCCGGCCAGACGCGCCGGGAGAAAAGACTTCCCCATCCAGCACGAAATCGGATTCAAGCGCCATTTCGATCCGCTCTTCGCAACCGCTGCAGTAATCGGGGTTATGGCGCAGCCAGGCCGGGTGCCGCCCCCGCAGCAACGCCCAGGCGGCAGCGGCGAGGCGCGAGGGCTGGCCTGCCACATGCAGGTAATTGATCACATCGCTGCGCCCGCCCGCCACATTCCAGAACGGCCATATGCCATGCGGCAGGCGCTGGAGCGTGCTGGACAGGAACAGAAAGCAGTTTCCATGTCGCACCGACCGCTCACCTGCCTTGAGCGTAATCGGGTTGCCCTGCATCCATTCCCGCCGCGAGCGACGGGTGAACAGATGCGCGACCGAGGACAGGAACGAGACGACAACCGCCATTTCATGGGAATAATTGTTCAGGATGGCGGGCTGGTGGGCCAGTTCAATGCCGCGCGTAAAGGCCGCTGCCCCATGAAACATGCCCACGACCGCAGGCTTGCCCTCGGCCTCGGGCCATTCAACAACCAGCCCGCAGCGCCTGCGCACCCTGCTCCGCAGCTTATCGGCAGCGGCAAGGCTGACCAGCCGGTCAAGCGCCTTTTGCCCGCGCAGGCCAAAGCCCACATCACCCGCGATCAGGTTGGTATTGCCCGAAGGCAGGATGGCAAGTGCTGGAAAGCGCTCAGGGGCATAATGGCGATGGATGGCGGTCAGCACATCGCTGACCGTGCCATCTCCCCCATCGACCACGATACAGCCCATGTCGCGCGCGGCCAGCTGCGCAATTGCGGCATCGAGAAGGGAACGGTCGGCCGGATCAATGAAATTCTCTCCCAGAAGGCTACGGGCCATCGGGGCATACGAACTCTTGTCGCCCATGTTCCGCCGGCTGCGCGGGTTATAAACAAGCGCAAAACGTCCGGTCACTGATGATTCCATCCCTGTCTGAAATTTGACTTACAGGCCATAAGCAACCATCTGCCTTCTATTGCAAGGCACGAAACGATGGAACGCATCACCACACCGGCAGGCATAACACGGCCCGGCCCGGTTACCGACCGGCCTGATGCAGGGAAAGACACCAGCTTGAACGCCATCACCATAGCCCATCTTTCTGACCCGCATCTGCCGACGGAGATGTCGCCCCCGCGCCTGCGCGAGAAGCTGAACAAGCGCCTGTTCAGCCATCTTTCATGGAAGCGGCGCCGCCGTTTCCTGCACCGCCCGGAAATTCTGGCCCGTGTGATGGCCGACATTGGCAGCGCCCATGTGAACATGATCGCGCTGACCGGCGACCTGACCAATATGGGCCTGCCGGGAGAATGCCGCCACGCCCTGCGCTGGCTTGAACAGATGCCTGCCCCCTGCACAGTCATACCGGGAAATCATGACACCCTTGTGCATGATAACTGGCAGCAGACCATAGGCCTGTGGCAGCCATGGATGGGCGCGCTCCCCTTCCCGTTCGTGCGCCAGATAGGACCGGTTGCGCTGATCGGCGTGAGTTCGGCAGTGCCAACGCCCTGGTTCAGGGCAACGGGCCGCATGGGTGCGCGCCAAGCCGCGCGCCTCGCCACAATACTGCATGAAACAGGCAGGCAGGGACTGTGCCGCATTGTCATGATTCATCATCCGCCCGTGCCGGGCCTTGCCATTGCCCGCAAGGCGCTCAGGGATCCCCAGCATTTCGCCCACACCATTGCACGCGAAGGGGCGGAGATGGTACTCCATGGCCATATCCATACCTCCACCCTGTCTTCCCTGCCCGGCCCTGCTGGCGCCGTGCCGGTTCTGGGCATTGCATCGGCGTCGGCACGGTCGCGTGATCCGCTGCGCGCGGCGGCATGGAATCGGATTACCGTCACACCACGCGATGGAGGATATACGCTTGGTGTTACAAGGCGTTTCTTTCCGGCAGACGGGGCAGTGGGTACAACGCAGGAAACTATTTTTTGAATGAGTCCTCCCCCGTATCGTTTTTCGGATATAAGCACGCCTAGATGAGCCGCATGTCTTTACAGCACGGGATTCTGGCCAAGCTGCGTCCCAATACCATGGACCGCTACCTGCTGCGGCAGGTCGTGCCGCCGTTTTCCATCGCACTGGGTGTGGTCATGTCCGCCCTGCTGCTGGAGCGGCTTCTGGTGCTGTTCAACATGCTGGCTGCCAATGGCAGCTCCATGAAAACATTCTTCGGCCTGCTCAGCGACCTGATCCCCCATTACCTGGGGCTGGCGCTTCCGGCGGCCATGTGCGTAAGCGTGTTTTCCATTATCCGGCGCATGAGCGCCAACCATGAAATCGATGCCCTGACGGCCAGCGGGGTCTCGATCTTCCGCATCTGCCAGCCTTTCGTGCTGACGGGGGCGGTCTTTAGCGTGCTGGCCTTCTCGCTCTATGGCTTTATCCAGCCTTACGCACGCTATGACTACCGCTCGGCCTTCTATTTCGCCAGCCATGCGGGCTGGACGCCGCACCTGCAATCCAAGATGTTCGCCATCTCCGATGACATCATGCTCACGGCCGAGAACGTGGACCATGCGGGGTCGCGGCTGTTCCGTGTCTTCATCCGTGACAGTTCGGACAAGACGCGCGTGCGCTACATTACCGCGCAGAAGGGCTACCTGTACAATCCGGCTGACGGCTCGCGCATGCGGCTTGACCTCGTCAACGGCACCATCGTGACCGACACGCATGACAAGCCCCCCTCCATTACCGGCTTTACCCGCACCACCCGCCTCATTTCCGGCGAGGCCAAGCTGGATGATGAAGCCTATCGCCAACGCGGCGAGACGGAGCGCGAACTGACCGTGCCCGAGCTGTATTATGGCCTCCGCCATGGCTATCCCGGCATCAGCCCGTCCTACATGCTGGCTGAACTGCACTTCCGCCTGGCGCGCACCGCTTCCATTCCGTTCATTCCCATTCTGGCCTGCGCGCTTGCGGGCGTGCGCAAGCGCCAGAAGGGCAACCCCGGCCTGGCCATCGCCGCCATCACGCTGGTCAGCTTTGACCACACGCTGCAGATGGGCATGAGCTTTGTCGCCAACATGCACATGTCTCCACTGCTGGTCATCTGGCTGCCCACGGTCATCTTCGCCGGAGTGTGCGTGGGCATGCTGATCCGGCAGGCAGGGGGCCTGCGCACCCTGTTCTCTCAGGGGCCAAGCCTGCCGCCACGCCAGCTTTCGGCAGATGGCCTGCCCCGGCGCATGCAGGAAAAAGAGGCATGAAGCGCCGCCTGCGCCTGGCGAGCGGCACGGTCCTGCTCGGGTATCTCTCGCGTGAGCTGCTGGCCAAGGTGTTTACCACGACCATCATCGTCGTGGCGCTGATGGAAATCCTGGCCCTGCTGGAACAGGTGACGGAAATCATGCACCGCAATCTCGGCCTGTCCGGGGTGTTGTATTACGCGGTCATGCACCTGCCGCTGCTGTTCGGCAATGCCATGCCCATTGCCGTGCTGATTGGCGCGCTGCTTACGCTGCTGCAACTGACAACATCGAACGAAATCTCGATCATGCGTGCGGCCGGCCTGTCCACGCCTGGGCTGATCAAGCTGTTCCTGCCCACCATCATCGGCCTCGGCGTGCTGTGTGGGCTGGTCAATGACCAGGTCACGCCACGCACGGAGCAGCGCCTCGCCCAATGGTGGAACGCCACAACACCCGATGCCGCGACAGTATGGCACAACTACTGGCTGCGCGCGCGTGATGACCTGATCAACATCAACTACCTTTCCGGTGGCGGACAGGTGCTTGACAGGGTCACGGTCTACCACCGCGACCACCAGAGCCTGCTCCAGAAAGTCACCACCCTGCGCAACGTGCATTACACGCATGGCCACTGGTATGGCACGCCCACGCGGGTGCTGAGCGTGCTCAGCCCGACCCGCGTCGACCTGCTCGACACGCCCGGGGAGCCCGTGCGCCTTGACTGGCCCGATACGCTCACGCCGGGCTACCTGATGCAGATTACCGTCAGTTTCACCCAGTCCATCGGCACCATGCTGGCCGAGCAGAACGACAGCCTGCCTTCCAGCCAGTCGCCCTCGTTTTTCATAACCGAAATACTGGGACGCATCATGTTACCGGTCACGTTCGCGGTAATGCTGTTACTTGCCGTGCCGGTGGTCTATATCCCCCCCCGGGCTGGCACGCGCAGTTGGTTGCCCATATGGTGCCTCGGCGCGGGCCTGCTGTTTGTCGTGTTCCAGGGGCTGCTCCGCGCGCTTGGCAATGCGGGAACATTGCCCTCGCTTATGGCGATATTCGTCGGGATCCTGATTTTCATCCTTGGCGTCATCACCGTGCTACTGAGGATCGAAGAGCGATGATTACAAATACCCTGAAGAACAGTTCCATCCGCACAGGCCGCAGCTTCGACCTGGGCAAGATGAACCTGTCCCAGCTCTGGATTGCCTACCTCACCTACCCCACCATCATCCTGTATTTCGTGCTGGCCATCGCCAGCTACGCGGTCATGGTGTACGCCTACACGTCATTCGTGCCGGTCGCCATCAGCATCGCAGCCGTGATGCTGGTCTACCCGCTGGTATGGTATGGCATCCATCGCTACATCCTCCACGGCCGGTTTCTCTACCGCATGAAATGGAGCGCCACCCTGTGGAAGCGCATCCACTTCGATCACCACCAGGACCCCCACCTGCTTGACGTGCTGTTCGGCTCGCCGCTCAACACCATTCCCACCATTGCCATCGTCACCATTCCCATCGGCTACGCCATTGGCGGCCTGGCGGGTTCGGGTGCCGCCTTTGGCGCGGGGCTGACCATTACGTGCATCTATGAATTCTTCCACTGCATCCAGCACCTGAACTACAAGCCGCGCATGCGCTGGATCCAGCTGATGAAACAGCGCCACGTGCTGCATCACTTCCATAACGAGAATGGCAATTACGGCATTACCAGCTTCGTGGCCGACCGCATCTTCCACAGCTACTACCCCGATGCCCGTGGCTGCCCGCGCAGCCCCACCGTGTTCAACCTTGGCTATGACATCGAGGAAGCCCATCGCTACCCCTGGGTGATGGAAGAGACCGGCGCCCCCCCGCGCGACCGCCCCGATGGTGCCAACACCACCCGCAACGCGGCGTGAGCACGGACATGGCACTGAATGTTCTCATCCTGGCGGGCAGCAGGCCGGGGCGGCCCGACCCCATGGCGCAGGCGGCGGGTATTTCGCACAAGGCCCTGCTGCCGGTGGGTGGCAGCCCCATGATCAGCCGGGTCATCACGGCCCTCCAGTCGGTCGAGGCCATTGGCAAGATAGCCATCTGCATCGAACGCCCCGAGGTGCTCGCGGGCATCGTGCCGGACAACGTGATCTTCATCCCGCCCGCTTCGGGGCCGAGTTCCAGCGTGATGAAGGCGCTGGACACGCTGGGCACGCCGCTGCTGGTCACGACCGCAGACCATGCCCTGCTCGAGCCCGCCTGGGTGCGCAGCTTCGTGCAGAAGGCGCAGGAAAGCGGGGCCGACGTAGCCGCAGGCATTGCAATGGAACGCGACATCCTGCGCGATGTGCCGGGCACCAGGCGCACCATGATCCGCCTGGCCGATGGCGCTTTCTCGGGCTGCAACATGTTCCTGTTCCGCACACCTGCCGCAACCGGCGTGATCCGGCTGTGGCAGAAGCTCGAGGCCGACCGCAAGAACCCGCTTAAAATGGCGCGCACGCTTGGCCTGGGCATCCTGCTGCGCTTTGTGCTGCGCCGCCTGACCCGTGCTGATGTATGCCGCCGCATCGGCCAGCTTTCACACGCGCGGGTGGCCATGATCGCGCTGCCCAACGGGCGCGCCGCCGTGGATGTGGACAAGCCCGCCGACCTTGAGCTTGTCACGCACCTGCTTGCATCAAGCCCCCTGCCCGCGACCTGAGGCCCACGCCCTTACGCCATGCACCGCCCATCCGCGCCACAGCTCCAGTCCGCCATCCGCACGGGCGTCAGCCAGATGTGCCGGATGCATGGATGGGCGGTTTTGCATGAATTCGTGCTGCCCGATCGCAGGCGCGCCGATATCATGGCCCTGACACCCCAGGGCGACCTGCTGTGCATCGAGATCAAGTCAGGCCTGCCAGATTTCCGCGCCGACCATAAATGGCCCGATTACCTGCAATGGTGCGACCAGCTCTATTTTGCGGTCAACCAGGACTTCCCCCGCCATATCCTGCCTGAAACTGCCGGGCTGGTGATTGCCGCCACCCACCCTGCTGCCACGCTGGCGGCTACCTGCATGGACTGCGCCATCATCCGCCACCCGCAGCGCAGCCCGCTTGCCGCTGCGCGCCGACGCAAGCTTACGCTGCAGTTTGCCATGCAGGCTGCCGAAAGGCTGGGTCGGGTGGACATGCCGCAGGTGGAACATGCGGTGAAAACGGCGTTACGTGTAGAATAGAATGTTCCACAAGAAAGGTTACCCATGTCACAGGCCATCCTGACCCGTTTTGAAGCCGCCCGCTCCGTCGTGCGCGATGCTGCCGCCCTTGCCATGAAGATGCGCCCCGCCCCGGGCGGCCCCAAGGGCACCCAGAAAAGTGCGCAGGACTGGCTGACCGAAACCGATGGCGCGGTGGAGGCCTTCATCTCCGAGCGAATCGGCACGCTGTTCCCCGAAGATGGCTTTCAGGGCGAGGAAGAAGGCCGTACCCGCACCGGCAGCCTGCGCTGGGTGGTGGATCCGATCGATGGCACATCCAACTACGCGCGCGGGCGCAACCGCTGGTGCATCTCGCTGGGCCTGATGGATGGCGACACCCCCGTGGCCGGCATCATCGAGGCCCCGATGCTGGGCGAGACCTATACGGCGGTAAAGGGGCATGGCGCGTTCCTCAATGGCGAGCGCATTCATGCCTCCCCCGTGACCGACCCCGCCACCTCCCTGATCGAGATGGGCTGGAGCAACCGCGTGCCCCCGGGGGTGTTCCAGGAAAAAATCGATGCCATACTCGGGCTGGGCGCCATGCCGCGCTCGGGCGGGTCAGGTGCCATCGCCCTGGCCGAGGTCGCGTGCGGGCGGCAGGACGGCTATCTGGAAATCCGCATCAACCTGTGGGACGTAGCGGCCGCCCTCGTATTGCTGGAGGAGGCAGGTGCAAAGGTTTCTCCCTTCCTGCGCGATGGCGGGCTTGAAGATGGCATCCACATCCTCGCTGCCGCACCCGGCATTGCCGATGCCCTGTCGCAGGCGGTGGGCGTCTCCCTTAAATAACGGCAATATAGGGCTGGATCATGCCACACAGACTTGCCTAGAGAGCCATGATTCAGCCATGAACACAGACCACTCCAGTGCACGGACCGTTTTGGTGGATCTGCCGTGACGAATCGGAAAGGGAGCATGGGTTTGCACAAGTTTCATCTCATCAGGACGTCATTCACCACGCTGGCCCTGATGATGCCGCTGCACGCCGCGATGGCCGCCAGCATGGAAGAAGAACAGAGCCTGGTGGACCGCGCCACGCTGACCGTGCGCGACATGTTCTCGGGTGCCACGGCAGGGAGCAAGGTCACCCGTTACCTTGCCGAATCGCGTGGCGTGATTGTCTGCCCCTCTGTGTTCCGCATGTCGATCGCCTTTGGCGGCGGCGGCGGCGGTTGCGTGTTCCTTACGCGTGATGCCCATGGCTCATGGTCCGACCCGGCCTTCTACCGCATGTCATCAGCCAATTTTGGCCTCCAGCTTGGCATGCAGGATGTGCAGGTGATGCTGTTCGTCATGACGGATCAGGGCGTGCAGTCGCTACTCGACAGCCAGATGAAACTCAGCGCAGATGTCGGCACGTCCTTCGCCTCATCCGGCTCCGGACTTGAAGCGGGCACGGCAGGTGAGCACAATACCTCCATCAAGGGCGTGCAGAAATCCAAGGGCCTGTTTGCCGGTGCCGCCCTTGGTGGCTCCAAGATGCGGGTCAATAGTGCCGCCAACCGTGCCTATTACAACCAGATTGTAGGGCCTGAGGATATCGTGGTGTCCATGCGGGTGAACAATTCGGGGGCTGACCCGCTGCGCTCCGCCCTGACAGAAGTGCTGGCCGCCGCCCAGAGCCGCCCGGACAAGAACGGCCAGACCAGCACTCCCACCACGCAGACGCAGCCCCAGCAGCCGATGGAAACCGCACCTTCTGGCTCGGTCAGCAGCCAGAGCCTGCCTGCTCAGTAAAAGATTGTCTGAAAATAACGGGAATGTCCGGTGCCGCCTTTTTTCCAAAAGGCGGCATTTCTTTTGAAGCTTTTTGAAAAAAGCTTCACCAAAATCTTTCAGTCATTCGTGCGCGGGCTGGCCTGCGCTGCGCGCCTGCTGGCCCGGAAGGCCGCCACATGGCGGTTATGGTCATCAAGCGTGCTGGTAAAATCATGCCCACCCAGGCCATTGGCCACGAAATAAAGCTGGTCGCCCTCTGCCGGATGGGCTGCGGCATAAAGTGCTGCCATGCCGGGTGAGCAGATCGGCCCCGGCGGCAGGCCAACAATCACGTAGGTGTTGTAAGCCGTAGGCTGCTGCAGGTCAGCATGGGAGAGCGCATGCCCCAGTGGGCCTGCCCCCCTGTTCAGCCCATAAACCACTGTCGGGTCGGACTGAAGCCGCATGCCCTGATGCAGGCGGTTGAGGAACACGCGCGCCACCATGGGGCGTTCGGATGCAATGGCCGTTTCACGCTCGATCATGGAGGCCAGCACCAGCAGGTCATGGCGGTTGACGATGGCCGGATCCACCACGCGGCCCTCCCATGCCTGATCGATGGCGCGATCCATGGCATGCTGCATGCGCGCGAGCATCTGCGCGCGCGGCATGCCCCATTCATAATCATAGGTGAGCGGCATGACCGATCCCTCATTGGGGAAAGGAAAACTGCCATCCATATAGGGGGCATGTTCGAGCAGGTTGGCGATCTGGATGGCGGAGAGCCCCTCCGGCACGGTCAGCCTGTGCACGACCGGCTTGCCATGCCGCAGCACCAGCAGCACCTGATGGATGGAGGCATGGGCGGGAAATACCAGCTCGGCGGCATGAAAAGCGCCATCAACCCGTGTCAGCACGGTGGCGGCCTCGAACACCTTCTGCGCAAGCCAGCCCTGCTCGATGATGCCCGCAGCCTGCAGGCTGGTCAGGACCTGCTCGGTTCCGCCATGAGGCACGACCAGTGTGCGCTGCTGCGCCAGCGGGCCGGGAGCATTGTACTGCCGCACTCCCATGAACAAGGTGCCAAGACCTGACAGAACCAGCACGAGAAATGCCAGTCCACATACTGCCAGAACCCTGCGCACACTCACTCCTTTACCCTATGGCTGAAAATAAAAAGGGGCGCCCTTGAGCGCCCCGGTCCTACACGCCGCGCAGGATGATGCTGGCGTTGGTGCCGCCAAAGCCGAAGCTGTTGGACAGGATCGTGTCGATCTTGCGCTCCTGCGCCGTGTGCGCCACCCGGTCGATCACGCTCTCGCGTGAGGGATTGTCGAGGTTGAGCGTGGGCGGCGCAACATTGTCACGAATGGCGAGGATGGAATAGATCGCCTCGACCGCGCCCGCGGCACCAAGCAGGTGACCCGTGGCCGATTTGGTGGAAGACATGGCCAGCTTGCGCGCATCATCGCCAAACAGGCGCTCGACGGCATCAAGCTCAAGGTCATCGGCCATGGTGGAGGTGCCATGGGCGTTGACGTACTGAATGTCAGCCGTAGTCAGACCCGCGCTACGCACGGCGTTCTGCATGGCGCGGAACGCCCCTTCATGCCCGGCGGCAGGCGCCGTGATGTGGTGCGCATCACCTGACATGCCGTAGCCGATCACCTCGGCATAGATCTTGGCGCCACGCGCCTTGGCGTGCTCGTATTCTTCCAGCACCACGATACCGGCGCCCTCACCCATCACGAAACCGTCGCGGTCGCGGTCCCACGGGCGGGAGGCTTTTTCCGGAGTGTCGTTGAAGTGGGTGGACAGCGCCTTGGCGGAGCAGAACCCCGCAATGCCCAGTGGGCACACGGCAGCTTCGGCGCCGCCGGCCACCATCACGTCGGCATCGCCGAGCATGATCATGCGGGCGGCATCGCCAATGGCGTGCACGCCGGTGGCGCAGGCGGTGACAACCGAATGGTTCGGCCCCTTGAATCCGTATTTGATCGAGACATGCCCGGAGACCAGGTTGATCAGGGCGGACGGAATGAAGAAAGGCGAAAGCCTGCGGGCCCGGCCTTCCTTTACCGTCACGGATGCCTCGTAGATGGTCTGAAGACCACCGATGCCAGCACCGATCATGACGCCGGTGCGGCAGCGATCCTCTTCTGATTCCGGCTTCCAGCCCGAATCCTCGACCGCCTCGGTAGCCGCGACAAGACCGAGATGGATGAAGCGGTCCATCTTTTTCTGGTCCTTGACGGGCACCCAGTCCGAAAGGGTCAGGCCGCCACTTTCCGTAGGCCCTGCGGGCACCTCACCCGCGACCTGCGCGGGCAGGTCAGAGGCGTCGAACGACGAGATACGGCCAAAACCGTTCTCTCCGGCCACGATACGCGACCAGTTGCGCTCAACACCCAGTCCGAGTGGGCTGACCATGCCCATACCGGTTACGACAACGCGCCGCTGTCCAGACATTGATCCGGTAGACTGCATCAACCCGCCCTGCTTCCTGAAAGTAACGATACCTGACTGAATTCGTAGTAAACTATGATCGACAAACGGGTCGATCAGGCAGCTTTCTGCTTTTCGATGTAGTCGATCGCGTCCTTCACGGTCGTGATCTTTTCAGCTGCATCCTCGGGGATCTCGACGCTGAACGCTTCCTCGAACGCCATGACCAGCTCGACCGTGTCGAGGCTGTCGGCGCCCAGATCGTCGATGAAAGAGGCATCCGGGGTGACCTTGCTTTCGTCAACACCGAGGTGCTCGACTACGATCTTCTTAACCTTATCGGCGATTTCGCTCATCTGTCTCTGCTTCCTGTCTGCCCCTGAAGAAACGGGCGGTTCGAAACGTGTTCGTCCTGTAACGTCCCTGCAAACCAATGATGTACACCGGCCCGCTTCGGACGAAGCTGCGGGCGATTAGCACGGTTTTGACGCAATCGCCAAGGCAGCGTTTGCATTTCCTGTCCGCACGCCCCGCAATTAAGGGGACAGCTGGGCTGTCAGGACTATCTTTTTTGTCACTTCAGGCCCGCTGTCCAGCAAAATATCACATTGCTCAGACCATCGCCATGCCGCCATTGACATGAAGCGTCGTTCCCGTGACCCATCCGGCCTCATCCGACGCCAGATAGACCACCGCAGGCGCGATATCACCGGGCTGGCCCATGCGGCCAAGCGGGATGGAGCCGACGAGCTTTTCCTTCTGCGCTTCAGGCAGCACGTCGGTCATGGCGGTCTGGATGAAGCCCGGCGCCAGCGTGTTTACGGTCACGCCACGGCTGCCTGCTTCCTGCGCCAGCGACTTGCCCATGCCGATCATGCCCGCCTTGGCGGCGGCGTAGTTGGCCTGGCCTGCATTGCCCGTGACCCCCACAACCGAGGCGATGTTGATGATGCGCCCCGCCCTGCGGCGCAGCATGCCCTTGAGTGCAGCGCGACACAGGCGGAAGGGGGCAGCAAGATCCACGTCGAGCACGCGGTTCCAGTCCTCATCCTTCATCCGAATCGCAAGCGTATCGCGCGTAAGCCCCGCGTTGTTGACCAGAATGGCCAGAGGTGCTCCTGCCTTTTCCTCGGCTGCCGCGACCAGCGCATCGGCCGCCGTGGCATCCGACAGGTCAGCGGGGCAGACATACAGGCGCTCGGCGCCGCCCTCGGCCCCGATGCTGGCTGCAACCTCATCCAGCACGGCCTGACGCGTGCCTGACAGCACCACCGTGGCCCCCTGCGCATGCAGCGCGCGCACGATCTCGCGCCCGATTCCCCCCGATGCGCCGGTCACCAGCGCTACTTTTCCATCCAGCCTGAACATGAGCCGTCTGTTCCCTTCGGTATCCATCAATCAGAATGCCCCCGGCACGCGGGCCGGGGCGTTGTTTCAGCGCGTGGCCAGATAGGCTTCGATATCCGCCGGCGTGCCCACCGAGCGGGTCGCGACATCGCCATTGATGCGCTTGACCAGCCCCGCCAGCACCTTGCCAGAGCCAATCTCGACAAAGCTGTCCACGCCCATGGCCACCATGGCATCCACGCTTTCGCGCCAGCGCACGGTGCCGGTAATCTGGCGCACCAGCAGGTCACGGATCGTGGCCGGGTCGGTCACCTTGGCCGCCGTTACGTTGGCCACCACGGGCACGACGGGAGCCTTGATCTCGGCCTCGTCCAGCGCCTTGCGCATGGCTTCGGCAGCGGGTTCCATCATCGAGCAGTGGAAGGGGGCGGAGACTGACAGCTTGAGCGCGCGCTTGACGCCCTGCGCCTTGGCGAGGTCGATCACGCGGTCGATTGCCGCCATCTCGCCTGCCACGACCACCTGGCCGCCGCCATTATCATTGGCCACTTCGATGATCTGGTTGTGCGTTTTACCCGCTTCATCGGTAAACGTCGCGGCCTCGGCGCACAGGCTGGCGGCGCGCGCCATGTCCATGCCCACGCCAATCAGCGCCGCCATGCCACCCTTGCCCGGCGGCACCGCTGCCTGCATGGCGTTGCCGCGCAGGCGCAGCAAGCGGGCTGTCTGGGCAATGCCGAGCGCACCGGCGGCCGCAAGGGCGGAATATTCGCCCAGCGAGTGCCCGGCCACCAGGGCCACATCACGCTTAAGGTCCACGCCGCCTTCGCGCTCAAGCACCCGCAGCACGGCCAGCGAGACGGCCATGAGCGCGGGCTGGGCGTTGTCGGTGCGGGTCAGGTCCTCCATCGGGCCGTCGAACATGAGCTTGGAGAGATGCTGGCCCAGCGCCTCATCAACTTCCTGAAACACTTCGCGCGCCGGGGCGAAGGCCTCGGCGAGGTCACGCCCCATTCCAACTGACTGACTTCCCTGACCGGGGAAAACAAAGGCTTGCACAGGCATGACTTCCATCCAGACTAACTATGGTTCTTGGGTTCATCCGCGTGATGCGGGCTGGGGCGGGCAGTGTCAATCACCATCACGCCCGGCGCGCAGCAGGTGGGCAGCCAACAGCAGCACATCCCACGGCAGGGCCACGACCTCACGCATACGCCACCACCACCGCCTGACCCAACGGCGCGCGGCGGGCACGGGTGGTGGTGGCACGCGCACTACCGTCCAGCCCATCATGCGCATGAGCACAAGGCAGCGTGGCAGGTGATAGGCGCTGCTCGCCACCGCCACAGGTCCTTCATGCCCGCGCTGGCGCAGCAGCCGCGTGCAGGCAATGACGGAGGCCAACGTGTCGGGGGCCGTGTCCTCCACCAGCAGCGCATCAGGCGGCACGCCCGCGGCCCCGAGCACCGTGGCCATGACCTCACCCTCCCGCATGCCGGAAGGGCGGGAGGGGCCACCAGTCGGAATATACAGCACCGGGGCATGGGCCACGCCGAAGGCATGGGCCGCAGCCAACCGCAGCCACAATGTGCGCCCCGGCGCGCCATCGGGTTGCAGCTTCGCCCCGAATATGACCACGGCCAACACATGGCCAGGCTGCCTGTCAGTATGCATGGCTCAGGCAGGCGCGCGCAGCAGCACCCGGTTGAGCGATTCCAGCGTGGTGAACATCTGCGCCCAGATTTTGGCAAAGCGGCTGGCCGAGACACCCCGCGTTTCCATGATGGCAGCGAGATCAACCACCGTGCGCTCACCGTCGATCAGCGGCAGGATGCCACGTGCCTGCGGCGGCAGGGCAATGGCGACCTGAAGCGTGCCGAACGCAAAGGGCAGCCGGTCATCGGCCCCCATCATGCGGGCGAGTTCAAGGCCGGGTATCTCGCGCATGATGGGTACGGCATCTGGCGCAAACGGGTCAGCCCGTGTGACCGGCTCGCTCACACGGCGCACATAGGCGACATGCGTGGCCATGTTGCCTGCCACGTCCTCCGCCACGGCCTGACGGGCGCGTTCAGGCAGGGCTGCGATCCGCTCGCGCAGGCGCGGGTCGGGCAGCAGCAGGGCGGGATCATAACGGGCGGGTTCCATCAGACACGCTGCCGCAAGCCCCGCGCGGTCAAGCAGGGCGTGAAAGGCGGTAATGTCATAGGCGCGGTCACGCGGGTTGAGCAGCAGGTCATACAGCCCCGCATCGCCCCCGGTCAGGTGATCGCCAAAATTGGTGTTCTGCCGCAACCAGGCCGTGGCGGGCAGATGGCGCATGACGCGGCGGGCCACGTCGAGCCGCCCTTTGGGGGCTTCCTCCACCGGGGCGAGGCGCTCAAGGGCGTCCTGCAGCATATACACGCCCGTGCGGCCATAAGGCGCATAGACCATCAGCCCCATGCCTCCACCGGGCGCGAGCACGCGCTCGAGTGCGGCAAGCCCGGCATCGGGGTCAGGCAGATGATGCAGCACGCCACAGCAGTCAATATAATCGAACGGGCCAGGAGCCACCTGCGCGATATCGGTCAGGTCACCGCGCACGAAGCGCATGTTCTCCAGCCCGCGCGCCGCCGCACGTTTGCTGACAATGTCGAGGGCTGCGGGCGAGCGGTCGAGGCACAGCACCTCACCCGGCCGCCCGGCACGCGCCATGTGGGTAGCCAGCATGATCGCGCCATCGCCCGTGCCGCATCCCGCCACCAGCACCCGCAGCTTCTGCGAACGCGGGCGGGTGGCACCAAACACCCAGTAATCGATCTCGCGCAGGTGGCTGGGACTGCCAATCAGCAGCCTGCTTTTTTCCTCACGCGGGTCGCGGGCGGGATAGGGGTAATGCTCGTACTGGGCCAGCAGCCCGGCATCACGCCCGTCATGCGGGGCAGGAACGGCGCTTTCATCGCGGGTCATGGCAGGCCTCAGCGCGGCAGCAGCTTGCCGCGCTGCCAGGCCTCGGCGGCATCTTCAGCGCTCATGCCCTCGAAGCGCATGGCATGGTCGAGCGCGCTGACCACCTTGTTGCCCAGCGTCAGCTCATCAAGCTCATCAAGCAGGTCGCTGTCCATGTCGCCACGAATGGCCGAGCGCAGCAGGATACGGGCATCCTGCTCCGTGCCATAGCTACCCTTGGGGTCATCGAGTGACAGCAGCTTCTGGCCATAATGCACGAAGGAAGGCTGCCAGGCGGGAATGATCTCGGGCAGGCTGCCCTCAAGCACCTGGGCTGCGTGATCATAGGCCTGCGCATCAGGCCGCGAGGCGATGGTGTAGCCTGCTTCGGTCAGGTTATAGGCGGCCACGACCTGGCGCACCCGGTCAAGCAGCGAGGCGGGGGTCACGATCTCGCGGTTTACGGGGCAGTCCGCTGCGGCAAGCCCGGCTACCGAGGTCACACCCGTAGCCGCGGCCTCGGGCACGCCCCAGCCAAAGGCGGGCCGATAAAGCTGGCCGAAGGCTTCCATGCCCAGTTCCGGGGCAAGGAAGGCTGCATCCACCTCAGGCAGCCAGGCCGAGACGAACAGGTCCACATCGCCACGGCGCATGTGCTCGATCATCTCAGCGCGCGGGGCGACGACGTATTCGATTTCCAGCTCATAGGCTTCAAGCACGCGGGCAACAGCGGCGGCGGAGGCCTGCTGCACGGTTTCATCAAGGTGCCCGAGGGTCACGGTGGTCATGTAGTTTCACTCCTTGGTGGCAAGTGTGCCCGGCCCGTCAGCCCTGCTGCTGGGGAACCTGCGCCGCGCGCCCGGTCTGGACCGGCGCCTTGCGCACGGGATGCGCGGGTGCAACGGCATAGTCAAATACGAGGGTGCTGACGATATAGGGTGCCGCGAATTTCTTGAAGGCTTCATGCGCGGGGTCGAAATAGGCCGGGTCGGTCACGACCGGGCGGCCCACGTAATAATTGCGATCTCCCTCCGAGCGGAAGGTGACCACGAAGGCCTGCTGCAGGCCGTCATCCACGCCCTCGCCGCTGATCTGCGCACCGGTCTCGATCGAGACCACCACGGGCGATCCGTCCTCGCGGCGCGAGGTGCGGGCCAGCGCCATGAACCGGCGCACCACCTCGGCACGCTGGTCATCGGTAATGGTGGGCAGAAAGCGGAACAGGACGATATGGCGCACAAGACCGCTATGAAAACCCGCCGATGTAAAGTGCAGCAGCCCCACCTGCGATGCCATGAGCCGTTCGGCGCGCGTGGCATCACTGACCGGCGGCTCGGTGGGCGCCTGCGCCCCGCTGGCCGGAGCCGTAGCTGGGGCCGCAGCAGCGGCTGGGGCCGGAACTGGATTCACGGGAGCGGTCGGAGCCGAGGTCGGGGCTGGAACGGGTGCCACAGGCGCGGCCGGGGCTGAGGTCGGGGCCTGAACCGGAGCCACAGGAATGGCCGGAACCGGAGGCTGGGCCGGGACCGGAGCCACGGTAGCATCCGGGGCGGGCGTTGCAGGCACGTCGTCCGCCCGCGCGGTTCCTGCCATGAACAGGCAGCCCGCCGCGATGATGGCAGCCTGCCCCGCCCTGATGTCACGCACCTTCATTCAGTCTTCATTCCTTTCATGCAACTGCCTGTGGTCAGGCTGCGGCGGTCATTCGCGCGAATTTGCGCTGGCGCATCATGAGCAGGCGGTACACCGCGCTGCTGATCAGCCCGTTCAGCCGCCCGTGGGGCGTCCAGCCTATGGTCTTGAGGATCATGCCCGTGACCCGCACGGCATGGCGCGGCTTGTACAGCCGCAGCGCGCGCGACATGTAGGCCGCGATGCAGCGGCGGTGATCGTAGGGCATGGAGGCGGACTCATTGGTGGTGTGGAAGGCGGAGGCCAGTTCGTCATCCTCGCTTTCCGTCACCCGGCCCAGCGCTATGCGGGTGCGCTGCCATGCGCCCAGGCGCTCACGCCGCAGGTAGCGGCGCATGTGGTCATAGAACAGCTTGAAATGCCGGTATTCATCGGCGGCAATCTGTTTGCATATGGCCTTGAGCAGGGGCTCGTCGGTGGCATCGGCCAGGGCGGTGTAGAAGGAGGACGTGCCCGTCTCGACCATGCAGCGCGCGATCAGTTCCCCCGTGCGTGAGCCGCGTATGGAGGCATCCACGTCAAGGTCGAGGCTGTAGGCCTGCCGGTAGCGGGCGAACGCGGCCATGTAGTCCCAGCTCGGGTCGGCCAGCATGGCCCAGCGGCCCAGCGCATCGCCATGCTGCACTTCTTCTTCCGCCCAGTTATCCGCCGCACGGGCAAAAGCGGGGTCATCGGCAAAGACATTCTTCAGGTAGCGGGCGTAATCAAGGCCATTACGCTCCACGACCGATGCCGCCTTGATGACGGGTATCATGTCAGGGTCCACCCGTTGCGGGTCGAAACTGTTCCAGTTCATCTGTTCAATGCGCCAGTGTTTCATCGCAACCTGCTCTTGTGCTTTTTCTCCATGAAGGCGCGCGCTGCGTGCCATTGATGAGGAGGACATGACACATGTTTCATGTTTACGCCAATCCTGACACCATCCCACCCCTGTCATTGCGCGCCCAAATCATGCTAGGGGCCTAGCCCGACACCACCAATAAGAACGACAGATTGGGTCGCCACATGAATATTCATGAATATCAGGCCAAGGCGCTCCTGCGCTCCTACGGCATGCCCGTGCCTGAAGGACATGCCGCCACCACGGCCGATGAAGCCACCGCCGCAGCAAAGGCGCTTGGCGCGCCGGTTACCGTGGTCAAGGCGCAGATCCACGCCGGTGGGCGCGGCGCCGGGCATTTTGCGGGCAAGCCCGAGGGCAAGGGCGGCGTGCGCCTCGCCCGCACCCCTGCCGAGGTGGCCGAGGCCGCCCACGCCATGCTCGGCCAGGTACTCGTGACCAAGCAGACCGGGCCTGCGGGCCGCCTCGTGCGCACGCTGTATGTCGAATCCGGCTGCGACATCGCGCGCGAGCTGTATTTTTCCATGCTGGTCGACCGGGTAACCGGGCGCGTGGTCATTGTCGCATCCCCCGATGGCGGCATGGAAATCGAGGAGGTCGCCGCCCGCACGCCCGAGCGCATCTTCAAGGAATATATCGACCCCGCGAAGGGCCTGTGCGACTACCAGTCACGCGAACTGGCCGTGCGCCTGGGCCTGAAGGGACGCGAGATCCGCGCGTTCCAGGCCGTGGTGCGCGCGGCCTATACCGCGTTCACGGGCCTTGACGCCGCCATTGTCGAGATCAACCCGCTGGTCGTGACCGGTGCGGGCGACCTGCTGGCGCTCGACGCCAAGATGTCGTTCGACGAGAACGCGCTCTACCGTCACCCCGAGATTGCGAAGCTGCGCGACGAGCACGAGGAAGACCCCCGTGAGCGCGAAGCCGCCGAATATGGCCTGGCCTATGTAGGGCTGGACGGCAATATCGGCTGCATGGTCAACGGCGCGGGTCTGGCCATGGCCACGATGGACATCATCAAGATGGAAGGCGAGGAGCCTGCCAACTTCCTCGATGTCGGTGGTGGCGCGTCAAAGGAGCGCGTGGCGGCAGCCTTCCGCATCCTGATCGGCGACCCCAAGGTGCGCGGCATCCTGGTCAACATCTTTGGCGGCATCATGCGCTGCGACGTGATTGCCGAGGCCATCATCGCCGCCTCGCACGAGACCGGGCTGAACGTGCCGCTGGTGGTGCGTCTGGCAGGCACCAATGTCGATCGCGGCAAAGCGCTGCTCGCTGAATCCGGCCTGACCATCATCCCCGCCGATGATTTGGGCGATGCCGCCCGCAAGATCGTAGCCGCCGTCCGTAACGCGGGAGCCTGAAGCCCATGTCCATTCTCGTCAACAAATCCACCAAGGTGATCACGCAGGGCTTTACCGGCGCGCAGGGCACCTTCCACACCGAGCAGGCGCTGGCCTACGGCACCCACATGGTCGGCGGTGTAACCCCCGGCAAGGGCGGCAGCGTGCATCTGGGCCTGCCGGTGTTCGACACCGTGGCGCAGGCGCGGGCCGCAACCGGAGCTGAGGCTTCGGTCATCTACGTGCCGCCCGCAGGCGCCGCCGATGCAATCCTTGAGGCCATCGCCGCCGGCATTCCGCTAATCGTGTGCATTACCGAGGGCATTCCCGTGCAGGACATGGTGCGCGTGCGCGCCGCCCTCGAGCAGTCGGGCAGCCTGCTCATCGGCCCCAACTGCCCCGGCATCATCACGCCCGATGAATGCAAGATCGGCATCATGCCCGGCCCCATCCACCGCCGCGGGCATGTGGGCATCGTCTCGCGCTCGGGCACCCTGACCTACGAGGCCGTGGCCCAGACCACCGCCATCGGCCAGGGGCAGAGCACCTGCGTGGGCATTGGCGGCGACCCGGTCAAGGGCATGGACTTCACCGATGTGCTCGCCCGCATGATCGAGGATCCCGATACGCATTCCATCGTCATGATCGGCGAGATCGGCGGCACGTCGGAAATCGATGGGGCGGAACTGATCCGCGCCAGCGGCACGCACAAGCCGGTCGTGGGCTTCATTGCCGGTGCCACCGCCCCTCCCGGCCGCCGCATGGGCCATGCGGGTGCCGTGATTACCGGCGGGCACGAGACCGCGAGTGCCAAGATCGAGGCCCTGCGCGAGGCGGGCATCCATATCGCCCCCAGCCCTGCCGAACTGGGCACGACACTGGCCCGCGTGCTGGGCTGATCCCTGCTTCCGGCGATGGCCCCACAGGAATAAAAGAGTGGTCATCGCCGGTTTTGTATGGCACAGCCGGAAGCGTTTTTTTCCAACACCTGCCAGAGGACCCAAGCCCGATGCCCGATGGGAGCAGCCCGGATACCCTGCCGTTGCATGGCACCCCCATGCCCCCCGTCCGCACGGACTGGACGCGCGATGAAGTCGCGGCCCTCATGGCCCTGCCCTTCCCCGACCTGATCTACCGGGCCCAGACCGTGCACCGTGCGCGTTTTGACCCCACGGAAATGCAGATCTCCACCCTGCTGTCGATCAAGACCGGCGGCTGCCCCGAGGACTGCGCCTACTGCCCGCAGAGTGCGATGCACGAAGATGGCGGCGTCAAGGCCAGCCGCCTCATGGCGGTGGAAGAAGTGCTGAAGGAAGCCCGTGCCGCCAAGGCTGCCGGTGCCGCGCGCTTCTGCATGGGCGCCGCCTGGCGCAGCCCCAAGGAGCATGACCTCGAGACCGTGTGCGCCATGGTCGAAGGCGTGAAGGCACTGGGGCTGGAAAGCTGTGTGACCCTGGGCATGCTCGACAACAGCCAGGCACACAGGCTCAGGGATGCCGGGCTGGACTACTACAACCACAACATTGATACCTCGCCCGAATATTATGGCGACATCATCTCGACCCGCACCTTCCAGGACCGGCTCGATACGCTGGAGAACGTGCGCGATGCGGGCATCAATGTCTGCTGTGGCGGGATCGTGGGCATGGGCGAGGACAGCACCGACCGCGCAGGCATGATCGCAACGCTGGCCAGCCTGCCCCGCCACCCGGAGAGCGTGCCGATCAACATGCTCGTGCGTGTGGAAGGCACGCCCCTGGCCGACAGGGCTGAAGTGGTTGATCCGATCGAGTTCGTGCGCACCATCGCCGCCGCCCGCATCACCATGCCCGCCAGCCGCGTGCGCCTTGCCGCAGGCCGCGAGGACATGACCGATGAAGCCCAGACCCTGTGCTTTCTGGCTGGTGCCAACTCCATTTTCTATGGCGAGCGCCTGCTGACCACGCCCAATCCCGCAGCCTTGCGCGACCGGCAGTTGCTGGACCGGCTGGGCATGCATACATCCCACAAACAGGGCTGAACCCGACGCGGCCGGGCGAGGTCCGGCCGGGGCATTTTCCCATGCTGGGCCTGTAATCCGGCCACGTGCATCACGAAATCTGGAACATGTCCTACACTGTAAAGGAAATCTTCCCCACCCTGCAGGGTGAGGGCGCACAAGCCGGCCGCACGGCCGTGTTCTGCCGCTTTGCAGGGTGCAATTTGTGGAGCGGGCTGGAGCGCGACCGCTCAAAGGCCATCTGCCAGTTCTGTGATACGGATTTTATCGGAACGGATGGCGCAGGCGGCGGCCGCTTTGCCGATGCCGATGCGCTGGCCGATGCCATCGCCGCACAATGGTCCGGCCCGGATGCCGCTCGGGCCTTCGTGGTGTTTACCGGCGGCGAGCCCCTGCTCCAGCTTGATGCGGCGCTGATTGCCGCCATGCATGCACGCGGGTTTGAAATCGCGGTGGAAACCAACGGCACCGTAGCCGCCCCCGCCGGCATAGACTGGCTGTGCGTCAGCCCCAAGGCGGGCGCTGAGCTGGTGCAGAAATCGGGGCATGAACTCAAGCTGGTCTACCCCCAGCCCGGCCTGCCACCCACCGATGTGGCGGGACTGGACTTCGGGCAGTTCTGGCTCCAGCCCATGGATGATGCGCGCCGCAACCAGAACACGGCGGCAGCGGTTGACTACTGCATGCGCCACCCGCAATGGCGGCTGTCGCTCCAGACCCACAAGCTGATCGGGATCCCCTGAACATGAGCGTTGCCCCTCCCCCCTCGAAGCCCGAGAACGAAGCGGCCCTGGTCCTGTTTTCCGGCGGCCAGGATTCGGCCACCTGCCTTGCCTGGGCGCTGGCGCAGTTTGGCCGGGTGGAAACGCTGGGCTTTGATTACGGGCAGCGGCATGCAGTGGAACTGGAATGCCGCGCCACGCTGCGCGATGGCATGGCGCGGCTCAACCCCACATGGGCGCAGCGCCTCGGCGCCGATCACACGCTTGACCTTGCAGCCCTTGGCACCGTGTCGGACACGGCACTGACGCGTGAGGCGGAAATTGCGCTGACCGAGGGCGGGCTACCCAACACCTTCGTGCCCGGTCGCAACATCATTTTCCTCACCTTCGCCGCAGCCCTGGCCGCGCGCCGCAATATCCGCCACATCGTGACCGGCGTGTGCGAGACAGATTATTCCGGCTACCCCGACTGCCGCGATGACACGATCAAGTCCCTGCAGGTGACCCTCAACCTGGGCATGGCCAGTCATTACATCCTCCATACCCCGCTCATGTGGATCGACAAGGCCCAGACATGGGATCTGGCCGAGCAGATGGGCGGCGATGCGCTGGTGCAACTGATCAACCACGAGAGCCATAGCTGCTACATCGGCACGCGGGGCGTGCTGCATGAATGGGGCCATGGGTGTGGCACATGCCCGGCCTGCCTGCTGCGCAAGGCGGGGTGGGAGCGGTTCATGGCACAAAAACACCATGTTTGAACTGGTCTTCAGCCGCCGCTTTTCCATGGCGCACCGGCTGCTGGCAGGCAGCAGCGAGCGCTGCGCCCTGCCGCACGGGCATAATGAATATGTGCGCGTGCACCTGCGCGCAACAACACCCGCACCGCTTGATGGCAGCACCAACATGCTCGTGCCCTTCGAACGCGCCAAAGGCGTGTGGCACGGCTTTATCGACAACCATGTTGACCATGCACTGCAACTTGGCGAGGGCGACCCGCTTCTGGGCTGGTTCCACGCGCATGAACCACAGCGCGCGGCCCGCATCATGGTCACGCCGGGCGACCCCACGACCGAGCTGCTGGCCTGCCTGCTCATGGCCAAGCTCAATGCCTTCCTTGCCGCCGATGGCGGGGCACTCACCTGTGCGGCCATCGAAATACAAGAAACGCCCACCAACACGGTCCGTTACACCGGCGACCCGCTCGCGGTCCTGCCCCAGCCCCGTGCGGCCCCCCAATGCTGGTGGCGGCGCGCGGACATGACCATAGCCGACACCTGATCCTACCCTGAAAGGCCCCGTTTTTTACATGTCAGCACTCGCCCGCTACCGCCACGAATGGTTCGGCAACATCACGCGCGACACCCTGGCCGGGATGGTCGGAACGTTCGCGCTGATCCCCGAGGTCATCGCTTTTTCCTTCGTGGCGGGGGTAGACCCGACCGTTGGCCTTTATGCCTCCTTTGTCATCAGCGTGGTCATTGCGTTCACGGGCGGGCGGTCGGGCATGATCTCGGGGGCCGCGGGCTCGGTGGCGCTGGTAGCGGCGGCGCTGGTGCGCGGGCATGGCGTGCAGTACCTGCTGGCGGCGACCCTCCTGTGCGGCCTGCTGCAGGTTGTGTTCGGCATCCTCAAGCTTGACGTGCTCATGCGCTACGTCTCGCGCCCGGTGCGCACCGGGTTCGTCAACGCGCTGGCCATCCTGATCTTTTCGGCCCAGTTGCCACACATGCTGCATGTCACGTGGCATACCTATGCAATGATCGCGCTGGGGCTTGTCATCATCTACACGGTGCCGCGCTTTTTTACCGCCATCCCCTCGCCGCTCATCTGCATCGTGGTGCTCACGGCGGTAGCCGTGGCCTACCCCATGCCGCTGCACACGGTAGCCGATCTGGGCCGCCTACCCGACAGCCTGCCGCATCTGGTCTGGCCCGATGTGCCCTTCTCGCTTGATACGCTAGGCATCATCGCGCCTTACGCCCTGGCCATGGCCAGCGTGGGCGTGCTCGAATCCATGATGACCGCCCGCGTGGTCGATGACATGACCGACACCCACAGCAGCAAAAAGCAGGAATGCATGGGCCTTGGCGTGGCCAACATTGCGGTGGGCCTGTTTGGCGGCATTGCGGGTTGCGGCATGATTGGCCAGACGGTGGGCAACCTGCGCTATGGCGGGCGGGGGCGGCTTTCCACCTTCGTGGCGGGTGCATTCCTGCTACTGCTGATGGTTGCCCTGCGGCCATGGGTGGCGCAGGTGCCGGTGGCAGCCCTTGTCGCGATCATGATCATGGTCTCGGCCAGCACATTCTCATGGGGTTCGCTGCGTGATCTCGCGCACCACCCGCGCACGACCAGCATCATCATGCTGGCCACCGTGGCGGTTGTGGTGGGCACGCATGACCTTGCGGCAGGCGTGGCCGTGGGCGTGCTGCTCAATGGCCTGTTCTTCGCCTTTCAGGTGTCGAACATGCTGTCGGTCACCAGCACGCTCTCGCCCGACGGCTACAGCCGCACCTATATCGTGAACGGGCAGGTGTTCTTTGCGTCATCGGACGGGTTTACCGATGCATTCGACCTGCATGATACCGCCCGCGACATCACCATCGATCTCAACCACGCCCATCTGTGGGACATGACGGCAGCAGGCGCAGTGGAAGAACTGGTGGGCCGGATGAAGGCGCAGGGCATGCTGGTGCGCCTGACCGGGCTGAACACGGCCAGCACCACGCTGATCGAGCGGCATACCGAACTGGACAGCCTGGCCTGAGCAGAATGGGGCTGCATGCCCCTCCTGCTCTTTTCCCGGGTTTTGCCTGAAAAGGCCGCCCGGGAAATATCCTGAAAATCATAAAGAAATTGCAGGTGAAGCTTTTTAAAAAGCTTCACGGGACGCAGCCTTCCCCGCTTGCTGAAAAGCGGGTCAGCCTGACTGGCTAAGGCACGATCGGAAACCGTCCCTACAGGTCCAGCCCTTCAATGATCCGCGCGGCAAGCTGGGCATGCAGGTGCTGGTCATGGCAGAACCAGACATCCTTTTCCGTAACGCCGTCTGCCTCGAAAGGCCGACGGCAAGGTGCGTTCATCTGTCATGAAGTTGCCTTGCCGGGCTGAACGATCACCCTTAACCTTATATCGAAAAAAATTGCCTGCAGTGCGCATGCGCTCCACAGGGCATCGGGCTGCTATTTCCCGCTTTTTCCTGCCGTGTCTTTAGCCGCGGTTGCGGCCGGTGCCGCAAAGGGATCGGCAACCGGGGCCGTACCCGCAAGTTTGGCCCACTGGTCGGCTGCCGTCGTATCGCCGGCCTGCCGCGCGCTCTGGCTGGCGCGGGCATAAAGCTGGGCTGCAGCCTGCACATTGCCTGCCTTGGTCGCCGCACGGGCGGCTACGCCAAGGGCGCGGGCCATGTCACGGTAATGCACCTGTGTCTGGCGGATGGTCGCGGCCTGCAGCGCATCCTGCCAGGCGGTCTGGGCACTGCCGCCGGTGGCGAGCAGGTTACGGGCCGCCATCTCCTTGCCATCTGCGGTCCAGCTATCGGGCAGCTTGCCGGTCAGTGTTTCGAAATACGCCGCGACCGAGGCAAGTGTCGCGCCATCCCCGCTCTCATCGGCAATCAGCCCGCGAATGAACTGGCCTTTCTCGGCAATGTCAGGATCCTGCGCACCTGCGGCAAGGGCAGCCTGTTTCGCGGCTTCGGCCTCGCGGCCCAGTCGGTGCAGCGCACCAGCCTGCACCAGGTCCAGCCCCGTATCATCGGTGGCCTGCCCGCGCAGCGCCACCGCCGCGCGGGTTGAGGTGATGGTGGCCAAGGCATCCTGCGGCTTGTTTTCATCAAGCTGCACGGTGGCCAGATTGTAGCCTGCATCGCCTATGGCCGTTACATCATCACGCGCTACGGCACGCTGGCCTGCCGCGCGGTACTGCTGCTCGGCCACCGCAAGCCGGTCAAGCCCTACGGCATCGTGCCCGGTATCCATATCCTGCGACAGGGTGCTGTCGGTCGGGGGGGCGGCCTTCTGTGCCCCGCCGCAGGCGGCAAGGGCCAGTGCCAGGCCCAGGGTCGCGTAGTTTTTTTTCATCTTCATGGCTGCACCTTCTGCGCGGGAAGACGGGCGTGGCGCTGCTTCACCTTGTTGCCGCTGCCACCCAGCAGCCACATGCCCCGCATCTGGTCAACCAGCTTCTGCAGGCTGCTGGCCGTGGTCTGGGCCTGCACCAGAAGGACCGGCAGCTGCTGGCTGGCATCCTTCAGGTTGCCGGTAATGGCGGGCGTGGCATTGCTCAGGTCGCCCGTCGCCTTCTGCACGTTGCTCATCGAGGCACTGGCCTTGTCCATAACGACGGCAAGCTGCTTCTCGATCGGGGTCAACTGGCTGACCGTGGCGTCAAGGCTGGTGATCATCTGTTCCGCCTGGCGGATCAGGTCATCATTGGTCATGAGCCGCCCGATGGAGCCCTTGCCCGCATGCATGTCGGTAATGGTGGCATCCAGCGTTGCCATCATGTGCTGGGCGTTATCAAGAACAGGGATCACACGGTCGCGGATGTCACTGAAGGTCTGGGTAATGGTATCGGCCGGGTTGGGCGCGTTGGTGGCACTGAGCACGGCATAGCTCCAGTCCAGCTTCTCGCCCACGCCACGCGAGATGTCGATATAGCTCGCCCCCGCCACAACGAAACGCTTGCGGATGATGGCCGTGCTGTCATGGCGGATATAGGGTTCGATATCCGGATCGATCTCGGCCACGGCGTACATGCCGCCCGACGGGTTGATGCGCACGCGGCGCACCGTGCCCGCATGGATGCCCATCACCTCAAGGTCATCGCCAACGGAAAGACCGCTCACCCCGTCTTCTGGCAGGACGATGCGCAGCCGACCCGCGGGCGTGAGCCAGTCGCGCAGCACGCCAGCCTCGATTACCGCGCCAAACAGGATGATCAGGGCGACCAGAACAAGGATGCCCACCCATTCATCGGCGTAACGGACGCGCACAAGCTGCCGGATTCCGTCTGACTGTTGTTTCTGCACCATTACACCACCCGCAGGGAAAAAAGACCTTCGTCGAGAAGGCGCATGTGGATATTCACCGCCTTGCGATATGCATGCCACGCAGCAGAGGAGCGGACGAACCACAGCACCCCGCAGCCACGGTCGCGCGCGGCGGTCATCGTCTCAAAAAACGGCAGGACCGTCTCTTCTGGCAGCATGTCGGAAATATCTTCCAGTATCAGCAGGTCTGGCCGCCCCATGAAGGCGCGCACGCAGGCCGCCCGTGCCAGATCCGCGCCTGAAAGCCGGTCTGGCGCGGTAATGGGCAGGCCGGGAAAGCCGAATGTATGCCCAAGCTCGGTTGCGCGCCGGACCACGTGCTCGAACGGGTCTGTCGTATGGTACAGGTGTGGCAGCATGATGTTGAGATGCGTGCCAAACAGGCTCAGCCAGCTGCCATGGCGCGAGATACGGCCAATACGCCCGCGCAGCGCATTGAGCTGCCGGTCATACAGCGTGCTCCAGTCCAGCCCCATGAACTTGATGCTGCCCTGCGTGAGCGGGATCATGCCCGTGCACAGATCAGCGAACATGGCGGCGCGCTCGAAGTCACGGCAGTCGATCACCGCGCATTCGCCTGGCATGATGCGCAGGTTGTAGGGCGCGGGCATGAGGCCGCTTTCCTCGAACGAAGGTACGGCATCGCGTAGTTCCAGCAGGGGCGCGTTTGCTGCCATGGTCAGAAATCCAGCATGAAGAGGATATTGACCACCAGCACCAGCATGATCCCGCGGGCAAAGCCGCGCGGCATGATGGTGGCCATCGTATCGTTACTGCTTACGGTCAGCCCCGAAATGCACGCCCCCAGCCCGACAAAGAAACCGACCAGCACGAATTTGAGCGGGATGACGAGGTAATCCCACGTGGTCATGGCGGCCAGCACGTTGAAGAAGAACGTCCAGACCGAGGACGTGATCGCCCCGCTGGCATGTGCCACCACGAAACCCATGAGCAGCGATACGACCGCGAAGATCATGCCAAGCGTAAAGCCGCCCACCGTAAAGGCAAAGGTGCGCGGCATGACCAGTACGAGGAAGGGATCGATGCCCCGCGCCTGCAGGCCACGTACTTCGCCGCCAAGCACCATCATGCCGATCTCGGTCAGTGACAGCATGCCGCTACGACCCATCAGGATGATCCCCACGAGAATGGGCGAGATTTCACGCACCAGCACCGAGACCAGGATCGAGCCTGTCATCTGCGCCATGCCAGCATAACCCAGCCAGTACGCCGCCTGCGACACGACCATGAGGCCCGCGAGTGTTGCGGTAATGACAATGCTCAGAAAACCGCCACCAATCACCTGCCGCAAGGTGGCGCGAAATTCATAGATGACCGGCCTGCGCCATGAATTGGGGCGCAGGCTCTCGCGCAGCGTGCCCCACCCCGCCCCGATCAGCAGCAGCGTGAAGCGGACCTGATGGCGCGTCAGCCGCCCCAGCGCGGCAAGCCATGGCGCAAAACGCCCGACCAGCGTGGCGAAGCGGCCGGTGTCCCTGCTCTCCTCTGGCGGGGCCATCTGGGCCAGCACGCTTGATGCCTCCTGTTCGGGCGGCGGGGAAGCGTTTTCTGTCATCGCCGCCCGGCCAGCACATAGGTGCGCGTCAGCCCCGCGCCGGGAATGAAGAAGCGCCCGCGCTCACGGAACAGGAAGTTCTGGCGCAGCTGGTGGTAGACATCCTCCGTCACCTGAATGGTGCCGACATCGGGCGCGCCCTGGGCCATCATCTCGGCCATGCCCATGGCATCGCCCCACAGGTTGAAGGCCTGCGGCGCCTTGCCGAGCATGCCGCCAAAGACGGGGCCGACATCAATGCCGATGCGGAAGACGGGGTCAAGATCCTCCTTCGCCAGCACGGCCAGCGTGTTTTCACGCATCATCAGCGCCGCGTTGGCCATGCGGAAGACCGCACCCTTGTCGGGTGTATGTGAGCAGCCCGCCACGCACACCACGCGGTGGCCGAGCATGCGGATGGAGAACAGCCCGCACTGACGGGCGATGTCCTGCAGCATGCCTGCCATCATATCGATCAGCTTGAGGTTGGCCATCGGGTCGTTCTGGGCCGTCATGACCATGTCCGACAGGCTGATGACCATGATGGCTACGGCAGGGAAGAACCCTTCCATATTGGCCAGATCCTGCGCCGCAGGCTGGCCGTTCATGCCCAGGCTGCCGGGCGCGAGCAGGAAGCCCTGGTTGGGATCATGCGCCACTTCATCAGGCGAAGGCTCGGATTCCAGTTCCTCACGCGCGGCGGCGACCGCCGTGTAATGCTGCGCCGAGAAGCGTGCCGCCGTAACGCCTGCCACCATTTCCACGAAATGGGAGACCACCTCCGCCCGCGGCGCATCCTCAAGCGTGATCACGCCCACCGGGCCGCTGCTGCCCAGGATGGGGCTGCAAAACAGCGCCCGGCTGCCAAACGAGCGCATGTAGATGCGGTAGAACGACCCGACCCGCTCATCGGCCGCCGCATTTTCCGTTGTCAGCGCATCACCATGCGAGACGGCATCGAAGAAGGTCTTGAGGTCCGTTGTGGCCATCTCGAAGCCACCGGAATGCACATCTTGCTGCCGGTCGTAGGAATCGATGCACATCAGCGTGTGCCCGTCATGCAGGATGCGCCAGATGGCGGCCCGCCGGGCATGGGACTGATCGGCCAGGGTCTCGGTCAGCAGCAGGGCATTGTCTTCCGGGTTGAACAGGTCCGGATAGGTCGCAACCGACTGCAGGGCATGACTCTCGTAATTGGCCACGGCGCGGGAGCTGGCAATCTGCTCACGCATGCGGTCGGCCCGGCGCGCCTGCAGGAACAAAAGCAGCCCCAGCCCCGAGGCCAGCATCACGACCAGCACGGTAAAGAGCAGGTTCTGCCGCCCATCCGCCATGGCAAACTGCGAGAAATCATCCTCCGGCGCCACGAGCAGCAGCACCCAGCTATCGCTGCCAACCGGCAGGTTGGCGGTGATGGTGACGTAATTCTTGCCGTGAACCTTGACCGTGCGCGCGCCATCGCCATGAACGCGGTATTCGTCAAACGCCTTGGTCATGACCGGAAAGTGCTTGGGGTCGAGCTTCATCCTGTCGGGGTCGCCGCCTGCGGCGGCCTCGGCCTCCTGCATGCCGTGGCCTGCCAGCACATGCCCCTCGCGATCCATCAGGATGGCGTTGCCGCTCTCACCGATGCGCAGGGAATTGAGGAATTTGTTCAGATGCGCCAGCGACATGTTGATGGCATAGACATAGGTCTTGTCGTCCATCCCCTTATAGGGAATGGCCGCCGTCAGCGTCAGCTGACGGGTCACTTCCACGATATAGGGATGGGTCCAGTGCAGTTGCCCTGCCTTGACTGTATCAGCAAACCAGGCATGGCCACGCGGGTCATAGCTGCCTGCGGGGGTCTGCCACTGCCTGAGCACCTTGCCGTTGGCATCACGCAGTTCATGGGTGAAGATGGGCGGCTTGTCCGCCTGCCGGACCAGGGTGGTCAGAGCCACCTGCTGATCGTTCTCGCCATGTTCGAGCGTGCTGAAATTGCCATCGCCGTCAGCGATATAGAATGACTGGATCTGCGGCACGTTGCGCAGCATGGTGCTGCTGTAGCCCATGAAGATCTTCTGTTCCACCGCGGGCGCGCCATGTTCGAGCATGTCGCGTGCCACCACGCTGCCCGCCGATGCCGGAGCGAGGAAGGAATTGACTTCCTTGGCGATGTAATCCTGCTGGCTGACCAGCAGTTCATGCGTCAGGGCGAGCGCGCCGGTGCGCACCGTGCGGTAGGAGTGCCAGCCAAAGCCTGCGATGATGGCAATAATGCCCACCACGCACCCCACGGGCACGCCCACATGCCGCAGGAAACGCTTGACCTGATCGGAAGGGGCAATCGTGGGATCGACAATCTCGTCCGTGGACAATGCTCTCTTCCTGTTCAACACATCAGGGCCGGTGAAGGGACAAGACTAGACCAAAGCCACCCGAACAGCCACTCCCTTTGTTACATACCCCCTATTCAGGTCAGCCAGACGGGGTCGGACAGGGCGGCCACAAAGGCCTGATGGGCCTCGATTTCCGCTGTGTCGGGCTGCACGCGCACCGCCACATGCCCCGGCGGGCGCGCATAGGTGTAGGTAGCGATGCCCCCACCCCCTTCAGCCACCGACAGGCCAAGCCCGCGCTGGCGCCCGCCGGTCAGTTCAAGATAGACCTCGGCAAGCAGTTTGCAGTCGAGCAGGGCGTTATGGGTGGTACGGGCCGAGAGGTCGATGCCAAAGCGGCGGCACAGCGCATCAAGGCTGTTGGGCATGCCGGGAAAACGCTCGCGCGCCATGTCCAGCGTATCAACCATGCGACCCATATCAAGTTCAGGCAGGCGGGCGCGGGCGAGCTCCGCGTTCAGGAAGCCAAAGTCAAACCGCGCATTATGGGCGACCAGCGGATCATTGCCCACGAATTCAAGGAAACCAGGAGCAATCTCGGCAAATTTCGGCTTTCCCTCAAGGTCGGCATAGGTAAAGCCATGCACGCGCGATGCCTCCTCGGGCACGTCGCGCTCGGGGTCGATCAGCACATGGAAATTATTGCCCGTGGGCAGGTCGCCCATCAGTTCCAGCGCTGCGATTTCAATCACGCGGTCGCCCTTGAGCGGGTCAAGCCCCGTAGTTTCCGTATCGAACAGGATGGAACGTTTCATGCGGGTTTTCCCCTGTAGGCCGCCCATGCGGCGGGGCTGGCATCATGCATGGCCCGCAGCAGGCGCCTGACCTGCCGGAGCGTGTCATGCCGCGACAGCCCGGTTTCAATCACGATATCGGCCCTGCGCCGCCGGGCGGCATCGGGCATCTGGCGGACCAGAACGGCGTCAAGCTGCGCGGGCGTCATGGTGCCGCGCCTCAACACGCGCGCGCGCTGGATGGAAGCAGGCGCGCTGACCACCACAACCCTGTCACAGATCCGCTCGGCCCCGGTCTCCAACAGGAGCGGAATGTCGAGCACCACCCACCGGCATCCGTCACGCCGCGCCCGCTCAAGAAAGCGCGTGCGCGCGGCCCGCACCAGCGGGTGCATAATGCCCTCAAGCCCGCGCATGATGCCGGGATCAGCCAGCGCTGCGCGTCGCAGCACCGCCCGATCGAGCACGCCATCGCGCACGCTGCCGGGTACCAGCTTTTCAATGGCGGGCAGCGCGCGGCCATGCGGGCCCTGAAGCGCGCGCACCTGCGCATCGGCATCGAACACGCGCAGGCCGGCGCGGCGCAGCAGGGTCGCCATGGTGGACTTGCCCATACCGATCCCGCCCGTAAGGCCGAGCACCCGCATGGTGTTCAGCCCCCTGCGTGGGCCGCGCGCAGATCGGCATCAAGCAGGGCTTCGACCTCCGGGCCGATGGCAGGCCTCGCGCCAAACCATTTTTCAAACCCCAGCCCGGCCTGATGGATCAGCATGCCCAGCCCATCCACCGTGCGCAGGCCGTGGCGTGCGGCAAGTTGCAGCAGCCCGGTCTGGCGCGGCACGTAAACGATGTCGCACACCACAAGCCCGGCATCGGCCTGCGCCAGATCAAGCGGAAACGCGGCGTCATCCGCCCCTTCCATCCCGATCGAGGTGGTGTTGACAAGCAGCGTGCAGCCCGCCAGCGCCTCACCGGCCCGCACCCAGTCAATGACCTCGATTCCCTCCAGCGCGGCTGCAAGGGCCTCGGCACGGGCGCGGGTGCGGTTGGCAACGATCACCTTCACGCCCCGGTCGAGCAGGCTTGCGGCGATGGCGCGCGCAGCCCCACCAGCGCCAAGCAGCAGGGCACGCCCGCCGTGCACCGCCACGCCATGCGCCTCGACATTGGCCACGAAGCCATCGCCATCGGTGGAATAGCCCTCGATCTGGCCATTGGCGGCAAAGACCAGCGTGTTGACCGAGCCCGAACGCTGTGCCGAGCGGTCAAGACGGTCAACGATGCGATAGGCGGATTCCTTGTGCGGGATGGTCACGTTCACCCCCCGGAAGCCCGCGGCCTGCAACCCTTTTACCGCCGTATCAAACGCGCCGGGCTGCACGGGCAGCGGCACATAGGCGCCATTGATGCTGGCCTGCGCCAGCCAGAAATTATGCATGAGCGGCGAGCGTGAATGCGCCACCGGCCAGCCGATCACCCCCGCAAGCAGGGTATGCCCGTCAATACGGAGGCTGCGTTCCATCGTGTTGTTCATCAACGGCGTGTTCCTGCTCAGTGGCGGTATTCTTCCCAGGCCCGGGGCAGGATGCGCGCAAGCCGCGCAGCCCATTCGGCCTGCCCCTCCGGGGTGGCGATCAGGTCCTGCCTGATCTCGATTTCCAGATACGGCAGGCCGCGCCCTTCGGCATGGACCGGCACGGTGTAGTCATTCACATCCGTCAGCGCATAGGGCTCGTTGCTGCCCACCACCAGCCCGTCTTCCGCCGCGAGCAGGTCACGCACGCGCAGGCCGAAGGCGGGGTTGCGGTTGTGCAGCACGCCCGTATGCCACGGCCGCACCTGACCGTTCATGCAATCGGTAAAGCTGTGCAGCGAGATCAGCACCACGGGCAGGCCGGCCTCAAGTCGCGTGGAAATCTCGCCGCGGATTTTCTGGTGATAGGGCAGGAAGATCTCCTCCACCCGGCAGCCTTCCGCATCTGCGCTCAGGGCGGCATTGGCGGGTACGGGCGTGCCGTCGCTTTCGCGCACGATGGAGGCGGGATGCCCCGGTGCGCGGTTACAGTCGATCACGAGACGGGAATAGGCCTGCTCGATCAGCACACAGCCCAGCTTTTCGGCCAGAAGGCGCCCGGTTTCGGCCATGCCCAGATCACAGGCGATATGGCGCGCCCGGTCCTTTTCACTCACCCCCATGTCGCCCAATGCGGCGGGGATGGCTTGGCCCGCATGGTCACTGACCAGCACAAAGGGCAGCCCCCCTGCCGTGGCCACGCCATCAAGCGCCGACGGGCCGAACTGGATGACCGGTGCCGGATCGGCCGGGGTCAGCAAACGTGACGGCTCCTGTGCAAGGGCTGCATGGTGCATTGTGGCGTAACGTCCTCTGCCATGGGCGGGTTGGGGGCCGACATTACAGCCCTGACCCGCCAAGTAAAAGACCCCGCCGGGGCTACGCGCCGCAACCCCGCCCCGCGCCACCGCCCCATGCGCGCAGGATTGCGGCGCGCCATGATTGTATCTGCCGCGCCGCGCCGGTAGGGTGCGCAGCGCGCAATGGCATTTTGCCATGAAGGCGCGCCATAATCCTTTTCACACTTGGGGTAGCTGGAACACAGGATGCCGGGGAACGCAAAAACGCTGACGGATCAGGACGCGCACAAGGCGAACGCACAATGGGGCGGCCGCTTTGCCGGAGGGCCTGCGGCCATCATGCAGGACATCAACGCCTCGATCGGCTTTGACAAGGCGCTGTGGCGGCAGGACATCGCAGGCTCGAAGGCCCATGCTGCCATGCTCGCGAAAACCGGCATCATTTCAGACGAGGACGCCAGGGCCATTACCGAGGGGCTGGAGCAGATCGGCCGCGAGATCGCGGCGGGCACGTTCGAATTCAGCACCGCCCTGGAAGATATTCACATGAATATCGAGGCCCGCCTGTCCGATCGCATTGGCGAGGCGGGCAAGCGCCTGCACACCGCGCGCTCGCGCAACGACCAGGTGGCGACCGATTTCCGCCTGTGGGTGCGCGATGCGATTGACGGGCTGGACCAGCAGGCCGCCTCCCTCATGCGCGCGCTCGCCCGCCGCGCGCTCGAGCATGCGGCAACCCCCATGCCCGGCTTCACCCACCTCCAGACCGCCCAGCCCGTGACCTTCGGCCATCACCTCATGGCCTATGTCGAGATGCTGGCGCGCGACCGGGGCCGCCTGAACGATGCCCGGCGCAGACTCAACGAATCCCCGCTCGGCTCGGCAGCGCTTGCAGGCACGTCGTTCCCCATCGACCGGGAGATGACGGCCCATGCGCTGGGCTTCGACCGCCCCACCGCCAACTCGCTCGATGCCGTATCGGACCGGGATTTCGCGCTGGAATATCTCTCGGCCCTGTCCATCATGGCGATGCACCTGTCGCGCCTGGCGGAAGAAATCGTGATCTGGTGCTCGGCCCCCTTCTCGTTCATCCGCCTGTCGGATGCGTTCACGACCGGCTCGTCCATCATGCCGCAGAAGCGCAACCCGGACGCCGCCGAGCTGGTGCGCGCCAAGGGCGGCCGCATTACCGGCGCGCTGGTCGGCCTGCTTACGGTCATGAAGGGCCTGCCGCTGGCCTATGCCAAGGACATGCAGGAAGACAAGGAACCCGTCTTCGCTGCCACCGATGCCGCCACCCTGTGCCTGGCCGCCATGGATGGCATGGTGCGCGACCTCACGGTCAATGAGGCGCAGATGCGCGCCTATGCCGGGTCCGGCTTCTCCACCGCCACCGACCTGGCCGACTGGCTGGTGCGCGTGCTCAAGGTGCCTTTCCGCACCGCACACCACGTGACCGGCCGCCTTGTGGGCAAGGCGGAAGCAAAAGGCGTGGGGCTGGCCGAACTGAGCCTTGCGGAAATGCAGGCAGAGGAAGCAGGCATCACGCAGGATATCTTCTCGGTGCTGAGCGTCGATTCCTCCATCGCCTCGCGCACCAGCCACGGTGGCACGGCGGCCGATAACGTGCGGGCACAGGCCACCCGCTGGCTTGAAACACTGGGAGCAAAAGAATGAACACCCTGACCACCCTGCGCCGGGGCGCACCCCGCTTCATGCTCATGGTTGCCATGCTCGCGGCCATGGGGGCGACACTTGGCGCCTGCGGGCGCATTGGCAACCCGCACCACCCCAGCAAGGCGATCTACAACACCTACCCTGACAAGGACCGCTAAGGCCCGCGCCGGTCAGGTCAGGCTGCCCGGCCCGAAACTGTCGGGCAGCAGGTCGGCCAGCGTATGGACCACCAGCGTTGCCCCCTGGGGCGAGATCATGGCGATCTCGGCCCCGGGCGGTGCGAATTCCCTTATTTTCTGGCGGCATCCGCCACATGGCGTGCAGGCCGCCCCCGTGCCGCCACACACCACCACGCGCCGGATCTCGCGCGCGCCTGCCGCCACCATGGCCGCAATGGCGCCTGCTTCGGCGCAGGTTCCCTCGGGGTAGGCCGCGTTCTCGACATTGCAGCCGGCAAAAATCCGGCCATCCGCAGCCTCGACCGCGGCCCCGACCTGAAAGCGGGAATAGGGTGCATAGGCATGCGCCCGTACGGCCATTGCCGCCCGTGCCACGGGGTCGTGATTCATGATGGGCCTGTCCTTACCTGTTCTTTCCTGCGTCAACCACCTTGGAAGGGATGCTGCAAGGCGGTATCGTGCAGGCATCATGGCTGATACTCCCCTCCCCTGTCCCGGACAGGACCCTTCCGTTGCCGACCTTCTGGCTGTCCGTCCCGCGCTGTCAATGCACGCCATGGACGGGCTCGTGCTCGAAGACGTGCCGCTCAACGCCATAGCCGACGCGCTGGGCACGCCCACATGGGTCATGAGTGCGGGTACGCTGCGCGCGCGCTACCGCAGGCTGGCCCATGCATTCAAGGCGACGGGCCGCCCGGTTTCCATCCATTTCGCGGTAAAGGCCAACGACCATCTGGCCGTGCTGCGCGCGCTGGCGGCTGAAGGCGCGGGGGCCGACGTGGTGAGCGGCGGCGAGCTGCGTCGCGCCATGGCGGCGGGCATTCCGGCGGGCAGGATCGTGTTCTCGGGCGTGGGCAAGACCGCGGACGAGATGCGGCTGGCGCTGCGCGCGGGCATTTTGCAGATCAATGTGGAAAGTGCCGAGGAACTCGAACTCCTCTCCGCCACGGCGCAGGCCGAAGGGCTTGAGGCGGCGGTGGCCCTGCGCATCAACCCCGATGTCGATGCGGGAACGCACGCCAAGATCACCACGGGGCTGGCCAACAACAAATTCGGCATTCCCTATAATCGCGCCGTTGAACTTTATGCCCGCGCCGCCGAACTTCCCGGCATTCGCCCCGTGGGGCTGGCCATGCATATCGGCAGCCAGATCGTGCGCATGCAGCCTTACCGCGCCGCCTATGCCCGGCTGGCCGAACTCGTGCATGCCATCCGCGCGCGCGGGCTGGTGGTCGACGCGCTGGACTGCGGCGGCGGCCTTGGTATTTCCTACCGCGATGAAACCGAAGGCGCGCCCGAAGCGCTTGCCGCCGCTATTGCGGCCGAACTTGGCGGGCTGGGCACGCGCCTTGCCATAGAGCCGGGCCGCTGGCTGGCCGGGCCTGCGGGCGTGCTGCTGAGCACCGTCATCCTGCGCAAGCGCGGCTATGATGGCATGCCCCCCTTCCTGGTGCTTGATGCGGCGATGAATGACCTCATGCGCCCCAGCCTGTACGATGCATGGCATGGCATTCTGCCGCTTTCGGCCAAAGAGGCCACAGCCCCGGTCGAGACAGTGCATGTGGTCGGCCCCGTATGTGAAAGTGGCGACAGCTTCGGCCACGACCGCACCCTGCCCCACATGGAGGCAGGCGCGCGCGTGGCCCTGCTGGACTGCGGCGCCTATGGCATGGTGATGAGCTCCACCTATAACGACCGCCCGCTGGCGGCGCAGGTCATGGTTGATGGCAATCGCTGGGCCGTCATCCGCCCGCGCCAGCCCGTTGAGGAACTCTGGGCTGCCGACCATGTTCCCCAGTGGGTGGACCAGACCCTTACCCCCGCTGGCGGAGGCCTATGACCGTCGGGCAGGACAGCACCCGGACGGGCGGCGACCTGCCGCAACGCCTTGCCCGCGCGCGCGGACAGGCCCGCCGTGCCCTGTGGGCCGAACGCCTGTGGCCGCTCATGCTGCCTGCCGCAAGCACAGCCATGGGCGTGGCCCTGCTGGGGCTGGCGCGCATACCCCAGCGCCTGCCCGACAGCGTGCACGCACTTGCACTTCTGGGGCTGGGCGGAGCCGTTGCCTGGCGTACATGGCGGCTGTGGCAGGGTATCAACGCGCCGACCGCCACTGAAACCGACCGGCGCGTGGAGCAGGCCTCCGGCCTGGCGGGGCAGCCACTGCGCACCCTGCATGACCAGCCCGCCAATACCGGCACGCCTGCCCTGCATGAATTGTGGCAGTTGCATCTGCACCGCACGATGGCGGCCCTTGATCACCTGCGCGGCGGCTGGCCGCATCTGCGGCTGCCCGCCTCGCAATGGGTACGCGCGGCCCCCGTGCTCGCGGTGCTGCTGGCCGGAGGGCTCGTCTGGACCGGCCCCCATGCCGCAAGCCGCATCACGGCCGCTTTCCTGCCCGGCATGGATGATGCCGATACCCCCGCCCCGCAGGTCAATGCCTGGATCACCCTGCCCGACTACGCGCCCGGCGCGCCCGTTTTTCTTGATGCCACCCATGCCACCGCCACCATTCCCGCAGGGGCCGTGCTGAGCGTTACGCTAAACGGGCTGGACGGTACGCCCGCCCTACGCATGCAGGCCAGCCAGTCGGCTCCCGCCATTGGCCCCCACGCCTTTCACGCACTGGGCAAGGCAAGCTGGAGTGCCCAGGCCACCCTTCTGGCAAGCGGCACGCTGCGCCTGCGTGGCCGGGGGCGCACGCTGGCACAATGGAGCCTGCACGTAACCCCCAACCCGCCACCGGATGTGGCCTGGGGGCCAAACCCCGGCAGCGGCGAGGGAGAATGGCGCACGCGCCTGCCCTACCATGTGGCCCAGCCTTACGGCATTGCCAGCCTGCATGCCGAACTGGTCATGCCTGACAGCGCGAGCGACATCCTGCGCGTGCCTCTGCCGCTCAACGGCCAGCCCCGCACGGCTGATGGCGTGGCAACGCCCGACCTGTCAGACAACCCATGGGCGGGCGAGGACGTGACCGCCCGCCTTGTGGCCACCAGCCACAGCGGCACCACTGCCACCTCTGCCCCCATAAAGCTGCGCATCGGCGCGCGCGCGTTCCATAACCCGGTCGCCAAGGCGATTCTGGACATTCGCAAGCGCCTCGCCCTGCATCGCGAGAACCGCGCACAGGCCGCGCGCGAACTTGTGGGCCTGGGGCAGGCCGATACCGTGCTGACGCACCATATCGGGCTGCTGCTGGCCCTGACCAGCACTGCCGCCCTGCTGGGCAGCGAGGATACGAGCGATGAAGCCACCATTACCCAGGCCACCGCGCGGCTGTGGTTTCTGGCCCTCGATGTGGAGCACAACCGCCGCGATATTGATAACGAACAGGCGGATTTTGGCGTAAGGGCCGCGCAGGAAGCCGTGCGCCAGCAGCTTGAGCATATGCGCGAGATGGGCCCAAAGGGGCAGGATGCCGACCAGCAGGCCGAACTCCAGCACCGTATGCAGGCACTGAAAGATGCGATCTCGCGCAAGATGCAGGCTTTGGGCCAGCAGGCCATGCGGGAACATTCCGCCATTCCCGCCATGCCGGAAATGACCCAGCAGGGCGAGCAGAATCTGGGTCAGATGATGCAGCAGCTGCAGGATGATGCCGCATCGGGCCGCAATGCCGATGCCATGCAGAAACTCCAGCAGATGGAGGACATGGCCGACGGAATCCGCAACGCAACCCCGCAGGACATGATGCAGCTGGCCCAGCAGATGCAGGCCCGCCAGCAGGCGCGCGAACTGCGCCGTGACCTGCGCGATCTGGTCACCCGTCAGTCGCAGTTGCTCGATCATGCCCAGTCGCGCATTGACCAGGACCAGCACCAGCGTGACCGCGAGGCCGCCAGCCGCCAGACCGACATGGATGAGGATGAAGGCGACCTGTCCTCCATGTCCACCACAGACCTTTTGCGCCAGTTGGGCATTACACCCCAGGGCAGCACGGCTCCAGCAGCCCCGCAGGCAGGTCCACCCCCACCACCGGCCCAGACGCCCGAGGCCCGTACGGCCCAGCAGCATGCCGACCGCGCCGTGCAGCATGCCCTCGCCCGCGCCCTGCATGAGCTCCAGCGCGAGTTCAGGCAGGCCATGGGCAAGGACATGCCCGCCCTCGACAAGGCCCAGACCGACATGAAGGCGGTGCGCGCCGCCCTTGGCGCGGGCAAGGACCCCGAAGCTGCGGCAGCGGAGAAAAAAGTGCTGGCCGACCTGCAGCAGGGCAACCAGCAGATGCGCCAGTCCATGCGCAGCCAGAGCAGCAGGGGCACCATAAGCGTGCTGCTGCCCATGGTGTCTGACGATGGCAAGGGCAAGGGCTCCCGCGGCAGTGGTGGCAACCAGTCCGGCGACCCGGATGATGAGGATGACGAACAGCAGCAGGCCGGTGACAAGGGCGATCGTGATCCGCTCGGCCGCAAGAGCGGTGGCACCCATGCCGGCATGGATAACGACACCCACCTGCCCGACAATGCCAGCCGTGAACGCGCGCGCGAGATCGAGCAGGAACTGCGCCGCCGCGATGCCGACCGCACCCGCCCGCCAGAGGAACTGGAATATCTCGACCGCCTGCTCCGCCCGTTCTGAACCCTAATGTTCAGGCGGGAGGGCACGGGAAGCAGTCGCCTTTTTAGAAAAGTGACGGTTGACGAAGCTTTTTGAAAAAAGCTTCACCAAAAACTTTTGCTGTTTTCAGCAGTTTCAGGCGCTGCCTGAGCCGCTCCCCCGCACCGGTATGGCCTGTGTTACCGGGGCCGTAGCAAGGTCGATCGCATCATAGGAAGGCGTGCGGCCCGCCATTTCCGCGCCATCGCCGGGCAGAAGCTGGGCATCGGGCAGTTCGCCCTTGGCGCGGGCCTGTAACAGGCGCTCGAGATTTTCACCGATATGGGGATAATCCTCGACCAGCTTGCGGAAGTCGCGCGCGCTCATGGTCATGAAATGCCCGAACTGCAACGACCGGCTGGTCGCCGCCACGCGTCCGTCCTTCAGGGCTTCCTCGCCACCAAGCACGGCCCCTGCCCCGAATCGCACGTCATGCTTGGGGTAATGCGTCTCGGCCAGGCCCGCGCTGATGAAGTAGACCGTGCGCACCTTCTGCCCCTTGCGGTACAGTCGCTCGCCCGGCGTGGAGAAATGGATCGACATCTTCATCGCGATATCATGCAGCACGCCATCGGCCACGCCCTCGAAGAGAGGGAAATTGTGGATACGGCTTTCAATACCCGCGCGGATGTTGAACTTGAGCCGGAAATCAAGCTGCTCGCGGCGGTGTTCCACATCGCGGTGCAGTTCGCGGTGCAGTTCCTCGCTCAGCAGCGATTCCGACATCAGGGTATCGTATTTTTCCTCTTCCAGCCTTAGCGCGATCTGGCGCAGCATCCGGTTTTCCAGCGCCTCGGAATACCCATGATAATGCAGCCGCAGGGTCTGCAGCGCCTCATCAAGCAGCTTGCACTGCCGGCCGAGCACCTCGCCCACGATCTCGCTGATGCGGACACCGAGCGTGGGCTCCATGCGCTGGCGCATGAAGCGCGTGAGCGACAGCGAGACGAAATAGCCGATCATCAGCATCTCGAAGCGCTCCATCATGCAGTACATGAGGGGGGTGTCGAAATTGAAGCGATGATGGATGAACTGCGCCACGCGAAAGCGCAGCGAGGGCCGCAGCCTGCGCCGCAATGCGCGCACATAGCCAAAGCGGCCTTCAAGGCGCGCGCCATCCACCATGGCCTCGGCCGAGCGCAGCAGCGTTTCCATCACCCGGCGCGACAGGCCCTGGATGCGGAACAGGTCGAGCAGGATGGAGCGCTCGCGGTTGGCGATCACGATCAGTGCGAGTGTCACGCGCTGGCGGTCACCAAGTGCCGTATCGAATGTATTGGCCTGTTCCTCCGAATGGACGCGCCGGTCGAGCACATCGACTACCGTGCTGGTCACGTTGCGGGAAAAGCCGAGTTCACCCGCCACGTCGCGCGTCTGGTCACGCACTTCGCCAAGGCCGATGGCCAGAATCTGGTGGCGCAGCGCCTGATCGATCAGCGGCAACTGGTCGAGCTTGAGGAACAGCACGAGGTAGCGCAGCGACAGCCCGTTGACGAACAGCGTGATCAGCACGAACCCCGTGGCGATAATGCCGATGAAGTGCGCGATGCTGCTGGAGACATGCTCATTTTCCGTCACTGCCAGCGCCAGTGCCAGCGTGATGGCCCCACGCAGGCCGCCCCACACCATCGTCACCTTGAACGGCGTTGGCACCGGCGGCGAGAGCTTGGTGGCGGCAAGCACAGGCAGCATGCCGAACACGACCGCCCCGCGCGCGAGCAGCCCGGCCCCGGCGGCCACAAGGATCAGCACGCAGTCCCACTTCGTCATGCCCACCAGCAGGCGCGGCACCAGCATGGAGGCCAGCACGAACACGAGCGACCCCGCCCAGAACACAAGCTGCTGCCACAACTCGTTAAGGAACCGCCAGGTCTGGGGCCGGAAGGTGGACGGGCCATAGATTGAGATGGTCAGCCCCGAGGCCGCCGTGGCCACCACGCCCGAAAAACCGAGGAATTCATCACACACGATATAGGACAGATAGGGCAGCGCCACCGTCAGCGTGACCTCGGCCGCAGGTGCCGCACCCAGTGCCGGGATCATCATGAGCACCAGCCGCCCGAACAGCACGCCGATGATGAGCGCGCCAATGAACGAGACCAGGAACTCCAGCACCGCCCCGCCCAGCATGATCTTGTGGTGCGAGGTGATGGAACCGAGCAGGATGGTGAAGATGGAAATGGCCGCCGCGTCATTGAGCAGCGCCTCGCCTTCCACCAGTCGGGTCAGGCGGCTGGCGGCTCCGATTTCCTTGAAGATGCCCGCCACCGCAGACGGATCAGTCGTGGCCACGATGGAGCCGAGCAGCAGGCACACCGCAAGCGGCATGCCCGCCAGCGGATAGAGCGCAAAACCGATGGCGGCGGTGGAAACGGCAACCGCCACCACGGCCAGCAGAAGCACGGTGGCGGTTTCATGCGCGAGCCTGCGCACGTCAATGCCCAATGCCCCCTGAAACACCAGTATGGGCAGGAAGATGAGCAGGAACGCTTCGCTGTTAAGCGGAAAATCCAGCAGCGTTTCCGCAGCGCCATTGAATATTTCCAGATGGCTGTTGCGCAGCACCAGATCGGCCGCGCCACCGATCACGATGCCCACGATGGCAAGCAGCACGGTTTCGGACAGTTCGAGGCGGCGGGCAAGCGGCTGGACCGCACTGACCACGACAAGCAGCACGGCAATCGCCATCAAGATTGCTGCCAGACCCGCTATCTCCATTCAAAATCCCCGCCTTCCGGCCACATCAATATGTAATAGGCCAACCCTAGCGACCGACCATGAACAGATTATGTCCATCACGTATCGGCGCGGCAGAATCCGGCATTCCAAACTCAATATCTGGCCGTAAAAGGCGTTCCTTCAAGGACCAGTATTATCAGTACCAATAATGCCACAGAAGCGTTGCATGAACAACACAACGCCGATCACATTATGTTCCGCTTTTTCACAAGGCCTGTCCCGTGTGGGTCGCGGCAAGCCAGGCCTTTACCTGCCCTGCCGGGTCAGGCATGCGAATGAAATCCGACACCGCCGAGACACAATCCGCCCCCGCCGCGATGCATGAAGGTGCGCGCTCGAGCGTAATGCCGCCAATCGCCACCAGTGGCAGATCACCGATGCGCTGCTTCCACACGGTCAGTTTGGCCGTGCCCTGCGGCCCCCACGGCATTTTTTTCAGCCTGGTGGGCCAGACCGGGCCAAGGGCCACGTAATCGGGGCTGACCGAGAGGGCACGATCGAGTTCCGCCTCGCTATGGGTGCTGACACCCAGCCTGATTCCGGCGGCGCGGATGGCGGGCAGATCCGCCGTATCAAGATCTTCCTGCCCCAGATGGATGTAATCCACCCCCTCCTCGATCGCGATGCGCCAGTAATCATTGAGCACGAGGCACACGCCGTGCTGCCGAGCCTGTGCAATACCTGCGCGGATTTCGCGCAGGAGAGCCTCGGGGGCCATATCCTTGAGGCGCAACTGGATCAGCTTCGCCCCGGCCAGCCCCAGTTCGCCAACCCAGCGGGCTTCATCGACAACCGGATAGATGCGCGAAGGCAGCGGGGCGGTGCTCATAGCACGGCCTGCCCGATAACGGGCGTGGAGGGCACGGCCATGTCGCGTTCTTCCATCGGGTCGGCAATATAGGCCATGCGTCCGGCCTCGACCGCCATGGCGAAGGCACGCGCCATTTCTGCCGGATTACCCGCCTTGGCCACCGCCGTGTTGATCAGCACCGCATCATAGCCCAGCTCCATGGCCTGCGCGGCATGAGAGGGCACGCCAATGCCCGCATCGACCACCATCGGCACATCGGGGAAGTGCGCACGCAGCGCGCGCAGGCCAAACAGGTTGTTCAGCCCCTTGCCCGAGCCGATCGGCGCGCCCCAGGGCATCAGCACCTCGCAGCCCGCGCGCAGCAGGCGCTCGGCGCCCACCAGATCCTCGGTCATGTAGGGAAAGACGTTGAAGCCGTCCTCGACCAGAATGCGCGCCGCCTCGACAAGGGCGAACATGTCGGGCTGGAGGGTGTCGGATTCGCCAATCACTTCAAGCTTGATCCAGTCGGTGCCAAATACCTCGCGCGCCATCTGCGCCGTGGTCACGGCCTCGCGCACGGTGTGGCAGCCCGCCGTATTGGGCAGCACGGGCACGTCAAGCCCGCGAATCAGTTCCCAGAAGGCCTGACCCGCGCGCGCGCCTGCCGCCTCGCGCCGCAGCGAGACGGTCACCACTCCGGCTCCGGCCCGGCGCACGGCATCCGCCAGAATTTCGGGCGAGGGATACTGCGCCGTGCCCAGCATCAGGCGCGACGAGAGTTCGGTGCCATAGAAAAGGGTCATTGCGGTTATCCTCCCTGCATGGGGGCCAGAATTTCCACCTGCACGCCCGCGTGCAGCGGCAAAGCCGTGCGCTTGCTGGCTGCTACAAAGCACCCATCCACCGCCGTGGCGATGCGGGTCGTGGCATCATAGCCCATCTCGTCAAGCAGGGCGCTCAGGGTTGTGGCCTGCACGTCATGGCGTTCGCCATTTACGAGTATCTGCATGGAACGCTCCTGTAGGGGCTGCTTACACCGCGCCGAACACGATATCGGCCGCCTCCGCCGCCCGCACGGGCGAGAGCAGGAAGCCGTGGCGATACATGCCGTTGATATGGATGTGCCGCCCCTCATGGCGCACGGCGGGCATGTTGTCAGGGTAGGAAGGGCGCAGGCCGGTGCCGGTTTCAAGGATCTCGGCCTCGCCAAAGGCAGGGTGGAGGGCATAGACCGCGCCCAGCATTTCCACCATCGAACGCAGGGTCATGGGGCCTGCGTTCTCGCTCTCGATCATGGTCGCCCCCACCATGTACACATGGTCGGCACGCGGCACGATGTAAATGGGAATACGCGGATGCAGCATGCGCACCGGGCGGTGCAGCGTCACATCCGGGCAGCGCAGCAGCAGCATCTCGCCGCGCACGCCGCGCATGTCGGTCAACTGCTCACGCGCGGCGATGCCAGTGCAGTCCACCACCCAGTCAAAGCCCGCGGGCTGTTCATCCACCGGCACGTTGAAACGGATTTCACCCCCGCCTTCAACCACGCGCGCGGCAAGAGCCGCCAGCGCATCACGCGGGTTGACGTGACCTTCACCCGCAAAGAACAGCGCGCGCGAGAAACGATCGGCCAGGTCCGGCTCAAGCTGCGTGATTTCGGCCTCGCCAATGGTGTCGTAATGCGAGGTGCGGCGGCCAAAGCGCGTGATCTCGCGCACGTCGCGCGGGGGGGCGAGCACCAGCGTGCCGTTGCGGTCCACGCCGGGTACATGCGCATCCCACCAGTCGAGCGAGGCGAGGGACTGGGCGGTGACCTCCGGCGTTGCGGATTCGGCCTCGCACCACGGGGCCAGCATGCCGCCTGCCTTCCATGATGCGCCCCAGCCCACGCGGGGGCCACATTCATGCACCACCACCCGCGCGCCACGCTCGGCCAGCGTTACCGCCGCCGTCAGCCCCGAAACTCCGGCACCCCGCACCAGAACGCGCGGACCCGACCCGTGGGGGAATGCCGTTGGTGCTGTCATGTGCCTGCCGTGCCCCTGTGCTGGTTCAGTCCTGCTGGCGGCGAGTGTGCCAGCGTGCCTGCGCGTGTCTATTCAACAGTAACGGATTTGGCCAGATTACGCGGCTGGTCCACATCCGTGCCTTTGATGAGCGCCACCTCATAGGCCAGGATCTGCACCGGAATGGTCTGCAGGATGGGGGCCACGAACTCATCAACCGTCGGGATCGCCACCACGCATTCCGCAATCTCGCGCAGGCGGGGCGCGCCCGCCATGTCGGTAAACACCAGCAGGCGGCCGCCACGGGCCTTGGCTTCCTGCAGGTTGGACAGCGTTTTTTCAAACAGAGGGCCCGACGGCACGGTGGCTACGACCGGCACGGTGCTGTCGATCAGCGATATGGGGCCGTGCTTCATCTCGCCCGCGGCATAGGCCTCGGCGTGGATGTAAGTGATTTCCTTGAGCTTGAGCGCGCCTTCGAGTGCTACGGGGAACATCGCACCGCGGCCCAGATACAGCACATCACGCGCGCCAGCCACAATGGCGGCCATGCGGCGGATCTCGTCATGGCGCTCGAACACCTCGGTGGCCTTGCTCGGCAGGTCGAGCAGGTTGGTGACCATGCGTTCTTCCTGTGCGGCATCAATCGTGCCCCGCGCGCGGGCGAAGGCGATGGTCAGGCACGCCAGCACGGAAAGCTGGGCCGTGAACGCCTTGGTGCTGGCCACCGAGATTTCAGGGCCCGCCACGGTGCCGAGCACGGCATCGCTTTCGCGCGCCATGGTGCTCTGCTCCACATTGAGCACCGAGACGATATGCTGCCCCGCCGCCCGCATGCCGCGCAGGGCCGCCAGCGTATCCGCCGTCTCGCCTGACTGCGAGATCAGCAGCCCCAGCCCGCCATGAGCCAGCGGCGGGTTGCGGTAACGCATCTCGCTTGCCACGTCGATATCGACCGGCAGGCGCGCATACTGCTCGATCCAGTAGCGCCCGATCATGCCCGCGTAGAAGGCCGAACCACAGGCGGTGATTACGGCACGCGGAATGGCGGCAAGGTCAAACGGCAGCTCGGGCATCACCACGCGGCGGGTGGCGGGGTCGATCAGGCGCTGCAGCGTCTGGCCGATCACCACAGGGTGCTCGTGCAGTTCCTTTTCCATGTAATGCCGATAGCCATCCTTGCCCACCGAGGCCGCGATCAGCGCCGTCATTTTCACCGGACGCTCGACCGGGTTGCCCGCCATGTCAAAGAAGGCAGCGCCAGCGGGCGTGATGACCGCCCAGTCGCCATCATCCAGATAGGCGATGCGGCGGGTAAGCGGGGCAAGGGCCAGACTGTCGGAGCCGAGGAACATCTCGTTATCGCCAAAGCCCACCACCAGGGGGGCGCCATGCCGCGCGCCGATGACCATGCCGTCATGCCCTGCGAAGATCATGGCCAGCGCATAGGCCCCCTCAAGCCGCCTGAGGCATTCATGCGCGGCCTCACGCGGGGAAAGGCCGCGCTGCAGGTGGTAGTCAACCAACTGGGCGATGGTCTCGCTATCGGTATCGGTCGAGAAGACCTGGCCTGCCGCCTCAAGCTCGCGGCGCAGTTCCTCGAAATTTTCGATAATGCCGTTATGCACCACCGACACGCGCTCCGTGCCATGCGGGTGAGCATTGTTCTCGGTCGGTGCGCCGTGCGTGGCCCAGCGCGTGTGGCCGATGCCGGTCACACCCGGCAGCGGCAGGCGCGCGAGCAGCGTGGCAAGGTGGTCAAGCTTGCCCGCAGCCCTGCGGCGCTCGACATGGCCGTGCTCAAGTGTTGCGATACCGGCGGAATCATAACCGCGATATTCCAGCCGCCGCAGGGCATCGAGAATGACCGGCGTGGCCTGATTGCTGCCAACAACCCCTACAATGCCACACATCAGCCCTGTTCCTTCCTGTTCTTCAGCCGCTGACGGAACGTACGGGCGTAGCCCGCCTTGTCCGCCTGCCGCGCCCGGCCAATGGCCAGGGCATCATCGGGCACGTCATGCGTAATCACGCTGCCTGCTGCCGTAATCACCCCTTTACCCAACCGCACGGGGGCGACAAGCACCGAATCCGACCCGATAAAGCTTTCGGCTCCGATTTCCGTGCGGTGCTTGAACACGCCATCATAATTGCACGTAATGGTGCCCGCGCCGATATTGGCCCTGGCTCCCACGGTAGTATTGCCCAGATAGGTCAGGTGGTTGGCCTTGGCCCCCGCGCCGAGGGTGGTGGCCTTGAGTTCAACAAAGTTGCCCACGCGCGCGCCCTGCCCCACATCGGTGCCCGGCCGCAGGCGGGCATAGGGGCCGATCTGGGCATCGGGGCCGACCGTTGCTCCCTCAATATGCGAGAACGCATGGATTTCCGTGCCGCGCCTGACATGCACCCCCGGCCCGAACACCACATGGGGGTGGACCACCGTATCAGGCTCAAACACCGTATCGGCGCACAGGAACACGGTATCGGGGGCCACGAGGGTCGTGCCACCCGCCATGGCGGCAAGGCGCAGGCGGGCCTGCACGCAGGCCTCGGCCTGGGCCAGTTCGGCGCGCGAATTGATGCCGCGCAGTTCATCCTCGGGTGCCACGACAGCCCTCACCCTGCGCCCTTCGGTCACGGCACGCGCCACTACATCGCCCAGATAGTATTCGCCCTGCGCGTTGCTGTTATCAATCTCGCTCAGCCAGCGGCGAAAATCGGCGGCATCGGCGCACAGCACGCCTGCGTTGCACAGGCCGATGGCGCGCTCGGCAGGTGTCGCATCAGCCCATTCCACGATCCGCTGCACCAGCCCGTCATGGGTGATGACGCGGCCGTAGCGTGCGGGATCGGCGGGTTCCATGGCCAGCAGGGCAAGGCCCGTGTTATCGCTGCGGCGCTGGGCCAGCAATGCGCGCATGGTGCCCGGCGTAATCAGCGGGTTATCGCCATACAGCACTGCCACATCACCCATGCCAAACGCGGCCTCGGCCTGGCGGGCAGCATGGCCCGTGCCCAGACGGTCGTGCTGCACCACCACCGTGTGCGGGGCGGCAAGGGCCTCTACATCCTCCATGCCCGGACCGGCTACGACAATAATCCGGTCAAACACTTCGGCTGCGTTATCAATCAGGTAGCGCAGCATGGGCTGGCCCGCGAGCGGATGCATGACCTTGGGCCGCTCCGATTTCATGCGCGTGCCGCGACCTGCCGCCAGAATGACGGCGGTCGACATGGGCGAGGCGGAGGCGGACTGGGCAGTCTCTGTGTCGGTGTTCATGGCAGTGTGCGGGTACCCCGCACCTGACTACCCTGTCAAACCCTTATCCGCATGGGGGCGCATCACTTCAAATGTCTGCGTGCTACGGTAGTGCTGCCCAAAAATAACATGCTGATAAAAAATGAAATTTTGCGACCCGTCATTTTTCAACACCCTTCCCTGATAAGGTTTTTATGGAAGAAGGCAGGCCAGATAATATCCTGAAATTATAAAAATTTCTGGTGAAGCTTTTTTCAAAAAGCTTTGGAAAATGTCGTCTTTTAAAAAAGGCGACACTCAAAAACTTTTCTTTTTTATCAATAAGTTGAATCCAGACAATCTCTTATGACTTGCAGGGCGGCGCACAGTGAGGCTTGCTGTACACCAGACAGTCAAAGGCGTTCATGATGACATCCTCCCCTCCCCGTCTGGCGGTTTTTGATATGGATGGCACGCTGATCGACAGCCTGCCCGACCTTGCGGCCTGCGCCGACTGGCTGCTGTTGCAATACCGGCTGCCGGGCATATCACCCGAGGCGGTGCGCCCGATGATTGGCGATGGCGTGGCCGTTCTCGTCAGCCGCCTGCTTGACCATGCCGGCCCCGCCGCCGCCCGCATTGACCGCGCTGAAGCCACGACCCGCTACATGGCCCATTACACCCCTCATGCAACCGACCATTCCCGTCCCTTTCCCGGCACAGTCGAGACATTGGCAGCCCTGCACGCAGCGGGCTGGCACATGGCGGTATGCACCAACAAGCCCGTGGCGGCAGCCCGGCGCATCCTTCAGGTCATGGAACTGGAAAAATGGTTTGTCACTGTGGGCGGGGGTGACAGCTTTAGCGTACGCAAGCCCAACCCGTGCCACCTGCTGGACACCATTGCGCAGGCAGGCGGTATCCATGCCCGCGCCCTCATGATTGGCGACCACCATAACGACGTGGCCTGCGCAACAGGTGCGCATGTGCCCGTCATTTTCGCCCGCTGGGGTTACGGGCGGCCGGAAATGGAAGCCGGGGCCACGGTGGGCGCCGATTCCATTACCGAAGTGCCACATCTGGCAGGCGAACTGGTGCCTGCCTGAGCCCGATCACACGTCGAGATTGGCGACCTTGAGCGCATTGCCCACGATGAAGTCACGGCGCGGCTCGACCACATCGCCCATCAGGGTCGAGAAGACCTGCGCTGCGTTTTCAATATCGCCCACCTTCACCTGCAGCAGCGTGCGCATGGCGGGGTCGAGCGTGGTTTCCCACAACTGCTCGTCATTCATCTCGCCCAGGCCCTTGAAGCGGTTGATCGACAGCCCCTTGCGGCCCTGCGCCAGAATCCGCTCATACAGCGAGGCCGGACCGTGGAAGGGATGCGGCGTACCGTCAAGCACAAGGCTGACGGGGCCTGCAAAATCCTTCACCAGCCGCTCATGGCGTTCGGCCAGCCAGCGCACTTCCGCACTGCGCAGGGTGGTGGCCTCAAGCCGGTAGACCTCACCCACGCCACGCACGCTGCGTGCCATTTCCAGCCCGCTTTCACTTACGGCCACTTTCCACCCCCGCTCGGTGGGCGGCGAGATGGCGTCAAGCCGCGCCTGCAGGTCCACAATGCGCTCGGGCACCGTGTTCAGGTCCGGGCGCAGCACGCCCGCAATGGCCGCCTGCTCCAATATCCACACCGGCACGCGGGCCGACAGGCGCGAGAGCGCGCGCGTTACGTCACGGATGAAGTGCACCTCAGCCCGCATGGCCTCGCCCTGCACCTCGCGCCCATCGGCATAATGCAGCGCCGCATTGGCCAGCGCCTTGTCGAGCAGGTAGGATTCAAGGGCCGCGTCATCCTTGAGGTAACGCTCGTCATTGCCGCGCTTGGCGCGGTACAGCGGCGGCTGGGCGATATACAGGTACCCGTTCTCGATCAGTTCAGGCATCTGGCGGAAGAAGAAGGTCAGCAACAGCGTGCGGATGTGCGAGCCATCCACGTCGGCGTCGGTCATGATGACAATGCGGTGATAGCGCAGTTTCTCGATCGAGAAGCCGCCATGTTCCACATCACCCCGCCCGATGCCGGTGCCGAGTGCCGTGATCAGCGTGCCGATTTCAGCCGAGCCGAGCATGCGGTCAAAGCGCGCGCGCTCCACGTTCAGGATCTTGCCCTTGAGCGGCAGGATCGCCTGAAAGCGCCGGTCGCGCCCCTGCTTGGCCGTGCCACCTGCCGAGTCACCCTCGACGATGAACAGTTCGGACCTGGCCGGGTCACGCTCCTGGCAGTCCGCGAGCTTGCCAGGCAGCGAGGAAATATCGAGCACGCCCTTGCGCCGGGTGAGTTCACGCGCGCGGCGCGCGGCCTCACGCGCGGCAGCGGCATCCATCACCTTGGCCACGATGTGGCGGGCTTCCTTGGGGTGGGTCTCGAACCAGTGGGAGATCATGTCGGCAGCCGCCGCATGCACCACGGGCTGCACCTCGGACGAGACCAGCTTGTCCTTGGTCTGCGATGAGAATTTGGGGTCAGGCACCTTGACCGAGAGCACGGCGGTCAGGCCCTCGCGCATGTCCTCGCCGTTGAGCGCGTGGCTGTCCTTCTTGCTGGCATTGGCCTCGGCATAGCGGCCCACCACGCGGGTCAGCGCCTGGCGGAAGCCTGCGAGATGCGAGCCGCCATCGCGCTGCGGAATGTTGTTGGTGAAGCAGAGCATGGTCTCATGGAAGCTGTCATTCCATGTCAGCGCGAACTCGACCTTGATGCCGTTTTCCTCGTTCTGGAGGCTGCCGGTAATGGGCGGGTTCACGATGGCGGTCTTGCTCTGATCGAGCCATTCCACAAAGGCGCACAGGCCACCCTCGTAATAAAATTTCTCTTCACGCGCGGGTTCATGCCGCTCATCGCGCAGCACGATTTTCAGCCCGGAATTGAGGAAGGCCAGTTCGCGCAGGCGGCGCTCGAGAATCGGGAACTCGAACTCCACCTTGGCAAAGGTCTCGGCACTGGGCTTGAAGGTGACCTGCGTGCCACGCGGCTCGGAGCTTTCACCCACCACGCGCAGCGCCTCGTCACGCTCGCCACCCTGAAAGCGGATGACATGCTCCTTGCCATCGCGCCAGATGCGCACTTCCATCCATTCCGACAGGGCATTGACCACCGCAGCACCCACGCCGTGCAGGCCGCCGGAAACCTTGTAGGAATTCTGGTTGAACTTGCCGCCCGCATGCAGCTTGGTCAGCACGACTTCCGCCGCACTCACCCCTTCCTCATGGTGCATGCCGGTGGGAATGCCGCGCCCGTCATCACGCACGGTCACACTGCCATCGCCATTGAGGGTGACAACACAACCGGTGGCAAAACCGGCCTGCGCCTCATCGACCGCGTTATCAATGATCTCGAAGGCCATGTGGTGCAGGCCCGAGCCATCATCGGTATCGCCAATATACATGCCAGGGCGCTTGCGCACCGCATCCAGCCCCCGCAGCACCGAGATGGATGCCTCATCATAATCAGGCGCGGGCGCTACATTACCCTTGGCCTCGGCATCGTGTTTCTGATCGGGACTGGATTGATCGGACATGCCGGCAGATGCTCCACAGCGGATAACAACAAAATATCAGAATGCATTATAGCCCCAACCGCGCGGCGGAACCAGCATTCCCCACGCAAATCAGGCTTCATGGGCAAGATTACCCGCGCCCGGTGTCTCGAATGCGGCACGGTCGCGCAAAGGGACGAACTGTTCGGCGTCCGTTCCGGTCAGGAACACGCCTGTATTCATGCGGCTCACGGCGCGGAACAGGGCCTGCCTGCGGGCTTCATCCAGATGCACCAGCGGTTCATCGAGCAGGAGCATGGGCACCTGCCCCCGGCACGCGGCGAGGATGCGCGCGTGCGACAGCACGATGCCCAGCAGCAGCGCCTTCTGCTGGCCTGTGCTGGACAGGGTGGCTGCGCGCCCGCTCACCCGATCAGTCAGCGCAAGCCCGGTGCGGTGCGCACCAAAACGGCTGCCGCCGCGCTGGCGGTCAATGCCGCGCGTGTGCGCGATCTGCCCGGCCAGCCAGTCCTCCACCGCAAGGGCGGGCTGGGTGGCGAGGTGGGCGGCAATGTCGCATTCCAGTTCCAGCCGGGCGGCGGGAAAGTCATCAGCTAGCGCCTGCTCATCGGTATTGAGGCGGCTGACCATGTCCATCCGCGCGGCAACGGTGGCTACCGCATGGCGGGCCATGGTGTGTTCAAGGGCGGCAAGCCAGCCGGGATCGGGGTTGCGCTGGGCCAAAAGGCGGCTGCGCTGGGCCATGGCGCGGTCGTGGGCGGCGAGTTCCCGGGCGTGGCCAGGTTCAAGCGCCTGCACCAGCCGGTCAAGAAAACGCCGCCGTCCTCCTGCCCCTTCAAGGAACAGGCGATCCATCTGCGGCGTGATCCAGACAGCGGAGAAATATTCACCCACGCCATCGCGGTTGCGCAGCGCCTGCCCGTCAACCCGGAACACCCGGCGCTCGGGCCGCAGCGGATCGGCCCCGGTTGCAAGCTGCACGGACAGGGCTTCATCCCCGTCCATGCCTTCCACCTGTGCCGTAACGCCCCACAGGCCCGCACCATGCCGCGGCAGTTCATCCATGCGCGCGCCGCGCAGGCCACGGCCGGGAACGAGCAGCGATACGGCCTCGAGCAGATTGGTCTTGCCGCTGCCGTTCGGCCCGGTAATGACCGTAACCGGCTGCGCCGGCTGCCATGACAGGCGGCGGTAGTTCCGGAAATCCGTCAGCGTCAGCCGGGTTATGCAGGCCATGCCGCCGTAATGGAAAGCGCGCTCAAACGCGCATGGGCATCAGCACGTACAGCGCCGAGGGGCTGTCCACATCGCGCACGATGGTCGGGGCGGAACTGTCGGAAAATGCGAATTCCACTTCCCTTTCCACCTGGTCGGTAATGTCGTTGAGGTACCGGGCCTGAAAGCCGATCTCGATGGCAGGGGCATCGTAGGAGACGTGGTTTTCGTCCAGCTCCTCGGTAGCCGAGCCCTGGTCCTGGCTGGCAGCCGACAGGGTGAGCAGGTTATGGCCCATGCTCAGCTTGACCGGGCGCGAACGCTCCTGGCTGATGGCCGCGACACGGGCCACCGCATCGGAGAAGATCTTCTTGCCCACGCGCAGGATGCGGTCATTACCGTGCGGGATCACGCGCTCATATTCAGGGAACGTGCCATCGATGAGCTTGGAGGTCAGCGTGATGTTGCCAATGGTGAACTGGATGCGGGTGTCGGACAGGGCAACGTCGACCTGCTCCGGCCCTTCATCGAGCAGCTTGCGCAGTTCGCCCACGGTCTTGCGCGGCACGATCACGCCGGGCATGCCCTCGCTGCCCGGCGGCAGTTCGGTCTCGACCCGGGCAAGGCGGTGGCCATCGGTCGCGACCGCGCGCAGTACCTGCCCGGCCTCGCCTTCGGCCACATGCAGGAAAATGCCGTTGAGGTAGTAGCGCGTCTCCTCGGTGGAGATGGCGAAGCGCGTGCGGTCGATCAGGCCGCGCAGCACCTGGGCCGGAATGCTGAATTCATGCGGCAGGCTACCTGCCATCATGGAGGGGAAGTCATCCACATCGAGCACGTTGAGGCTGGTGGCAAAGCGCCCCGCCCGCAGGCCAAGCGGCGCATCGCCCCCGGCGTGGTCGAATTCGACCTGCGCGCCATCGGGCAGCTTACGCACGATTTCGTACAGCACGGCAGCAGGTGCCGTGACCGCGCCATCACGCAGCGTTTCGGCCGCCATGCCCTCGACCACGGCAATTTCCATGTCGGTGGCGGTCAGCGTCATCGCGCCATCGGTGACGTTGATCAGCACGTTGGCCAGGATGGGGATGGTATTGCGCTTCTCGGCAACGCTCTGGATATGGGCCAGTGCCTTGAGCAGCGTTACGCGGTCAGCCTTCAACTTCATCGGTACGATATCCTCCACATCCCGCAGCACCCAAAAAAGCACAAAACGGGGGAGACCTGTCTAGCAGCCTGAAGCAACAGCGGTAAAGGGGCGCAGGCCCGAAATGCG
>NZ_CP041349.1 GCF_009834365.1 Komagataeibacter xylinus
GCAGTGGCTGCAGCGCAGTATCTCAAGGATGCCGCAACCAGCCTGCAGCAGAGTGGCATCAGCAACCCGACAGCCCTTGATGCCCGGGCCTATTATAACTTTGGCCCGAGCGCGGGCGCTGAAATCGCGACGGCCGACGACACAGCAGCCTCATATCGTCCTACACTATCGACGAATGTCGGGGAACAATTCAGTTCAACCACCACGGTCGGCCAATGGCGCGCGGCGGTCGCAGCAAAAATGGGCAGTGCCGCGTCCAGTTCGATCCTGACCGGCTGACGAGGAGTCCAGCATGAGGTTTTCCCACCGGGCCGCGATCCTTGCGGCCATCACCTGCAGCATCAGCCACCCGGCCTTCGCGCTGCATAGAACCCCGGTCCGTGCGCTCGACGGGTACAGATGCATGGCCCTTGATGCACCTGAGCGGGTCATGATGGATTTCAGGCATCCGATCCCGCTGCAGAGCGAACCACGGGACGATGCCCCGAGCCTTGCGCCCGCGCTGGCGGTACTCCCGGTCGCCACGAACGCACCGCCTACGAACGGCTACGTCCGGAGCATGAATCTCGCATTGCGTCCCGGCTGGGTCTCGACAAGATGGCTAAAAGCCTACGACGCGGTCCATCCCGGCATGACCTGCACGCCCTACATCATGAATGACGGCAAGCTGGGCTTCATGTTCGGCAGGGCGACACAGTAGGTTTGTCATCTCCACAGTCCGGCATACTGCATGGCCTACATTGTTTTCCCCGGGAGCGGATCCTGCCCGCCGGGAGGGCCGCGAGGCGCCCGGGTCAGGCCTGAGGGCATGCCCCTGAGGTGAACCGGGTTGCCCGGAGCGCGGGGCACCGCCCTGCGATCCGGGCGGCCCTGTTCACTGAAAGGGGCGTGTCCTCACCGCGCGAAGCGCGGCGCGTAGCGGGCTTGAGGCGGGCGCCTCGCGGCGACATGCTGGTTTCAGGGCATTTTTTTACAAGCACGATGGCGACCCCGGACACCAGAAGCAGGAACCCGGTTTCCGGGCTCCTGCGGCGTGGTCTCTCAAGGCGTTGGATCGTCGGGCCACCAGGGGTCGGGGGCGTCCGAGATCTCGCGCGCTTTCGCTTCGGCTGCGGCGATGGCTGCGGCCCTTGCGGCCCTGGTCGCCTCCCGCCATGCGTCGATGCCGTGGTCGGCAATAAAGTCATGGGCGCCGTCATCTTCGGGGTGCGGCATTTCCGGGCCATGATAAAAAGGATTGCGATGCCAGACGTCCCGGTCCGTCAGGACCCAGGCGTGGTGGGGCGCAGCACGCGAAAGCTCAAGGGCTTCGTCGCGGTCTGCCATGGATTCATATTCGCTCATGCGGGTCGATCCTTGCGGAAAGGTACCTAGCCGTGGGTGGCCGGACCCGCCGTGGGTCCGGCCGGGTCGGTCAGAAGCCGAGGGCGTCCATCTCGGCGGCTGCGGCCCGCTGGTCGATGGTGCGGGCGTTGCTGGCCGTGTAGGGCTTCCACGGGGTGCCGATCATGTCCTCGTAGGCGGCAAGGGCCCCGCGGGCGGACGCGACCAGAGCGGCGGCCTTGATCCCCTGCTCGGCTGCGAAGCGGCGGGCGTTGGCCGCCCTGTTTTCCAGCCCGTCGACGCCCATCCGGTCCTCTTCGCGATACTCGTTGAACTGTGAGGACAGTTCGCGGGCCTGCGCGCGCTTGGCGTCATAGAACTGGGCGGCCCCGAAGGCGGACGCGACAGCGGCGCCCGCCATGCGCTGGAGGTGCATTTCCAGCCCCTTGTCGTTCTGCTCGCCGTTCCATGTGGTCACGACCAGCACGGGCGAGAGGCTGCGGGCGATGACGGTGAAAGCCTGCCGGGCCGTTTCCGCGAGGGCGTCGGCGTCGAAGTCCTCAAGACCGAAATGGGAAACGATCTTGGTGATCTGGTCGGGAACGGGGATCAGGGCTTCGGCGGCCTCGATGGTGATGACAGGCGCGCGCCGGGCCGCTTCCTCGAAACGGCGGGCAGCAGGGGCCTTCTGGCCTGATTTTGCCTTGCTGGCTGCTTTCTTCTCTTGCGCGGAAGCAAGGGCGGCGGTCATTGTGTTGGTAGCGTTGGACATGAAACCTAACCTTTCTGTCTGGCGTCAGCCCTGTCCGGTGTTCCAGCACCGGGCGGGGCGTCTGTGGCGGGAACCATTTCCCTCTCCACAAATAAAGAATAGTACAGACAGAATATAAATACAATAAGAAAGACAATATATTAAAAGTAAATATTAGTTTACTGCTGTTTTTATTTCCTTTATTTCCTTATGCCCATTTTATTAATCGCGGAATTATCAGTAATATCATAAGTATTCATCCTAAAGAACCCCCGGGCGAGCGGTCGAACCGTTGCGCGAAAGCGTGGAGACCCCGCAGGGGGCTCCAGTGAGGTTAGCGGCGCAGCCGCTTAGCGAACCAGAGTGAGAGAACCCCGAAGGGGCCGCCCCTGATTTTCTTTTTTTCCTGCTGAACAGAGATGTTTCCCGAACCGGGCCTTCCGGGAGAGGCAGCTATAACCAGACGCCCTGGGCTTACGCCGCGTTTTGCGGGCATGCGCTGCAGGGACACAACTCCCATTCGTCTGTGACCCGCGACATGACTTCAGATACTCTTGATGAAACCGGAAGGCGTGCCTTCGGCAGGATCGACAAACACCACGTCATCCGGTGCCCGACGCGGTGTGTCGATGGCAAGAAAAATGACAGGATCACGCAGGATACGCGGCACCGCATGCACCGCACGCCGCGGAAAGACCAGCAGGTGCCCGGGGACAAACGGCGCTTCCTCAGCCGGGTCATCAATCCAGAATGTCCCTTCTCCCGAAAGCACATGGAGGACTTCATCACACTGGGTATGATAATGCGGCGGCACGTCCCGATAGATCCGGAACACCCTGATGCTGGCTTCAGGCCTGTCGGTCAGATAGGTATCCAGCAGCATCGTATCCGCGGTCTGCGGGAACGCTGCCGCAATCCTGTTGAGATCGAACCGTCCACCGGTACGGTTCAGGGTCATCAGATGCTCTTCATCAGTCATGAGGCCTGTTCTCCGCCCATGTTCCACACCCTGTCTCGACGAGCGCTTTTGCGGATTCAGTCATGGTCTTCTCCATTTCAGCCCGAAAAACCTTCGAGCACGATCTTGCCCTTTGCCTGACCGCTCTCGATCAGGGCATGGGCCTGCCGCAGGTTCGCCGCCGTGATCAGGCCGAGGTTCCTTCCAAGCGTGGTGCGGATACGCCCGTCATCCACGAGGCGTGAGACGTCGTTGAGAATCTCGCCCTGCCTGCCCATGTCGGCTGTGCCGAACAGCGGACGGGTGAACATCAGCTCCCAGTGCAGCGACAGGCTTTTTTTCTTCAGCGGCAGGGCGTCGAGCGCGGCCGGGTCATCAATCAGGCCGAAATGCCCCTGGGGCGCGATCAGCGCGACAATCTCTGGCATATGCCGATCCGTCTGCGTCGTGGAAAAGACGAAGCCGGGCGCACCGGTCGGAAGGGCCGCGACCTGCGCGGCAAGAGGCCTGCTGTGGTCCACCACATGATGTGCCCCGAGGGATGTCACCCAGTCGCGCGTTTCTGGCCGGGAGGCGGTGGCGATGACCGTGACATCGGTCAGGACCCGGGCCAGCTGGATGGCGATGGAGCTGACCCCGCCCGCACCCCCGATAATCAGCACGGCCGGCTTCACGCCAGGGATTGACCGACGGATATCCAGGCGATCGAACAGCATCTCCCAGGCGGTGATCGCTGTCAGCGGCAGGGCCGCGGCTTCAGCCCAGTTCAGGGAACGGGGCTTACGGCCGACAATCCGCTCGTCGACCAGGTGGAATTCGGCATCGGTTCCCGGGCGATCGAGCGCGCCTGCGTAGAAAACCTCATCCCCGATGGCAAAATCCGTGACGTCAGGCCCGGTGCCGACAACGATCCCGGCGGCGTCCCAACCCAGAACCCGCCATCGACCCGCATCCGGCGTGGCGCTGCGGCGGACTTTTGTATCGACCGGATTGACCGAAACAGCCCTGATTTCCACCAGGAGATCCCGCTCTGAAGGGACCGGCTTCGGCAGATCGATGTCCTGAAGGGATGCGGGATTGTCGATCGGGAGAGGCGTCTGGTAACCGACGGCGCGCATGATGTCTGCTCCTGTGTTGATGAAGGAGAACAGTGAGCATTATGCTGGGTTCGGACAAGAACGCACTTTTAACGCCCATAGTATCGGAAATGATACCGTCATGGCCCGTATCCGGCATAAATCACTTGATTGCAGTCCCGGCTGTGCCGTTGAAGCGACGCTTCAGCTGATCGACGGGAAATGGAAAGGGGTGATCCTCTACCACCTGCTTGAGGGAACCCTGCGCTTTAACGAAATCCGCAGGCGCCTGCCCAATATCACCCAGCGCATGCTGACGGCGCAGCTTCGCGAACTGGAACAGGACGGGTTTGTCCTGCGGACGGTCTACGCCGAGGTGCCCCGAAGGTGGAATACAGCCTGACGCTGCGGGGACGGACCCTGGAGCCGGTCATCATGGCCCTCAAGAAATGGGGGGACGAGAATACCGGGTTCAGGCGGGATCCTGAATCCCCTGCGGAGCTGGACGAGCCTGCCGCCGATTGTCCGGTCTCCTGCGTTCAGGCTGGCGGTTGAGCAGGCACTGTTGGTGATCCGCATCCACGTTGCGGACATGCACCCGGACTCTCACCCGGAACATACGCGGTTCCCGGTATTTCCTGCCCCAGTCGCATGACAGACATATATACGGCACACGCTATCGGGCCATGGAACCACAGGGGGAGACTGCGTGGTAAGACTTCGACGTCATCGCGTGAAGCCTCCCGGCAGCTGCCGCCTGACGGCCCATGAGGCGCAGGTCTGGCGGTCCTTTCGCGCCGCCATCCAGGGCGAGAAAGGAGAGAGCGCCGTAGCCCACGTACTCGACCGGAGCGGCCTGGCCGTGCTGCACAACGCCATACTGCCGACAGGTGACGGCAGGACCACCCAGATTGACCACCTGTTCCTCAGCCCGCGGGGCATCCATGTCGTGGAGACAAAGCGGCATGGCGGCGAACTGACCGGACACCCGGAAGATGAACGGTGGCGACAGCGTTTTGCTGGCGAGGCGCCCGACGCCCCGCCCCGGCTGATTTACAGCCCGGTGATGCAGAATGCCGCCCATTGCCGGGCCGTCTACGCGCTGGCCCGCCTCGTGGACCCGACCATCCAGGTCTTCAGCCACGTCGTGATGACGGGAACTGCGGTCCTGTCACCGGCGCTTGTCGCCTGCACCCTTTCCCTTTCCGAGTTGGAAACCCTGCTGCACGATCTTGAGCGCAACGTGCCGCAGGGCACACTGATTAACGCATGGCGGCGCATCGGGCTGGTCTGCCATGCCAGCGGGCATCAGTAAGCGGCCTCCCTGTCGAGAAAATCGAGCAGTTCCGCGATTTCCCCGGTTGAAAGCATGCGTCCGCGACAGGCCTCGCTATCGCGGGGAAAATCGAGCGGCTCACCACCATGGTCACGGTTGCCGGCACTGATCCAGAGCACCCGCTCCGGCTCCTCGGGATCATAATCGAGGCGAACCCCGAGGCCATCGCCAAGGTCGATGAAATCGGAGAGCAGGTCGTCCTCACACCGAAGCGGAAGCGTGCCGATTTCCACACCGACCCATCTGTCGGGAAATCTGGCCCGGAGAAGGTCGGTGAGCTGGCGCGTATGCGGCCTGAGATCCGTCGGATCCCGGACGGGCGGCGGTGGCTCCAGGGGCTGCAGGAAACCCGCCTCGTCATCATCCCAGTCATCGGGCTCAATCGGCGGCACCGGCTTTTTCGCCATAAAGCAGACGTCCTTCGACCAAAAGAAAAGCAATTTACGACCACAGCGTCGGACGGAACAGCCTGTTTGGGTTGTACACATATACGCATCATCGTCTCAGGGGACATGATTGTTGCTAGACGAGCACCAGAGGTTTTCCGAGCATGTTTATACAGGCTACCCTAAGTAGGGTAAGATAACTTCTTTGTCACGAACAATAAAAACATATAAACAACGAGATGATATTACATTATAGTTCGTGAGCCATCCAAGTGTAATATTGGGATATTTTACTAAGAAGACTTCTGGCGCACAATAAGGTCACTTTTCTGCTTGTGTAGAAATATACCGAAATATATATTGATGGAACCAAATCGCATTAGAGCCTGATCCGAAAGTTTTTGAACAATACCAGCCTGTTGTGATTCATCCGTCTTTACGAAGAGATGGAGTGAATGGTGACATGGACTGGTATTGCCCGACGTGAACATAGCCGGGAAGGACTGCGATATCCATCGGATATGATGGACGGGGAATGGGCTTTGATCATGCCATTTGTGCCCCCTGCGAAACGGGGCGGTCGCCCTCGCACGACGGATATGCGCGAGGTGGTCAATGCGATGCTCTACATAGCCTCGGCCGGGTGCGCGTGGCGCCTGCTGCCGAAATGCTTTCCGCCGGTCTCGACTGTCAGGCGCTATTTCTACGCCTGGCGTGATACCGGGCTGTTCGAGGTCATGAATACGGTGCTGGTCATGAGCCTGCGCGAGATCGAGGGGCGTGAAGCCTCCCCGAGCGCGGGCGTGATTGACAGCCAGTCGGTGAAAACTACGGAAAGCGGCGGGCTTTCGGGCTATGACGCGGGCAAGAAGGTCAAGGGCCGCAAGCGCCATATCGTGACTGATACCTGCGGCTTCCTGATCTTTCTCCTCGTTCATGCCGCCGATATCCAGGATCGTGATGGGGCCGTTGATGTCCTGGCGGCAATACGCAGGCGCTTTCCCTGGCTGCGCCACATCTTCGCTGATGGCGGCTATGCTGGCGAGAAATTGCGATCCGCGCTCGCCTCCATGGGAAAATGGACGGTCGAAATCATCAGGCGGTCCGATACGGTGAAAGGCTTTCAGATCCTGCCGCGCCGCTGGGTGGTTGAACGGACATTCGCCTGGCTGGGACGGTGCAGGCGGCTCGCCAAAGATTGGGAACAATCCATTGCGTCCTCAACCGCATGGACATTGATCGCCTCGATCCGCATGCTCACACGACGGACAGCAAGGCATTTACACGCTATATGTGTCGTACGCACAACAGACCGCAAACATATCCCGGTTGTCGTTGGGGAAACATGATGCTTTTCGAAGGATACCATACTGTGATGCGAATGCGACCAGTGTTATTTCTTCGGACATACGCTCCACTGACCTTGCAGCTCTGCCTGTTCGGTATTCCATGGAAGGCATCTGCCACGCCAGCCAAGGCACCAGGGGTCGCTTATTTTACTCCCCAGAACGCTTCGTCATCTTCACCGCATTCGATTCCGCTTTCCAATCCGTCCGCAACACCGAACTCGCGCACCTTACAGGAAAGTTTTTATCAAAGCGCTCCCGCTCCTCGCTCGCTTACGACGTCGCCCGGCCTCAAGAATTTGGATCATGTTGGTCCTTTTGCAATCGAACATAGCCAGAGCAGCCCTATTCCGCTGGAGCAGGGGACAACGATCACCGCAGCTTATCCCGTAAAAGGCGTACAGGGCATGGACCTCGTCGTAAACGCATTTGGTGGCCATCGACAGACCAATACAGGTAGCAACGTAGGCTCCGCCGCCGTAACCGCTGGCGTGCGTTTCAAATGGTAGTGCCGGCACGTGATGTGATGACTGTATATAGGCGTCGTTGACCGGACAATGATCTATCTTTTCGAAAACGTCATCGATCTGGCTGCTGCAATGCGGCAGGCATCCGAAATAGATGAACTGAACCGGTCTTTTCGGACACTCGTGGCCCGACTTGGGCCGTTTGCTCATGCTGCGGGGACAGTCCACAAGACCAGGCTTGGTGAGCGCTACCTGATCGACACGACCTATCCTGAACAATGGCTGGAACACTACGTCCGGAATAATTACCAGAAGATTGATCCCGTCATAGATCCCGTCAGCCACGGCCTGACGCCCTATGACTGGAAGCAGGTCTATATCCGGAATGCAGACCAGCGAAAAATAATGAATGAATTCAGGGATATTGGTTTTCAGACTGGGCACGCCATCCCGTTTTACTTAACCCCGAGCATACTACTTCTGGTGAGTGTGGCTTCCCCTGAAAAAGAGATCGACTTCCGAACGCAAGCACTGCTTCAACTGATTGTTGGTCAATATCACACGCGTTATTGTCAACTCGCCAAACTGCTGGCTCATGATGACCGCCCGCTTGTGACAGAGCGAGAGCAAGAATGTCTCCTTTGGGTTGCTCAGGGCAAGGACACAACCGAGATCGGTTCCATTCTTTCGATAAGCGACAATACCGTCAAGCATCATCTAAAGAACCTGATGCAGAAACTTGGGTGCCACAATCGTGTGCAGGCTGTCGTACGCGCCATTCAACTTGGCCTGATACATCCATGATGTGTATGGACAACTCAACTGAAACATATTGTAACATATCGACTACCCGGATGGGTAGTAGGCCATATTTATCAAGATTCTAGAATGCGGAGATCGCGAACTTTGTGGTCTTTGTGTTCATGCTTTCACCGCTCGTCCACTTCATGTCCGGTCTGCCACGCTCAGGTTCGACCCTGCTAGCCGCAATCCTACGCCAGAATCCGGTTGTAGCCGAAGCGGGGTATATTTCTCCCGTTGCACCAATGATCGTTAAACTCACCTCAGTCATGGTCGAGGGAGAATACCAGACCGAATTTGACACCAAAACCCGCGATCGTGTCCTGCAGGGCGTGCTGCTGAACTATTACGGCAAGCTGTCAGCGCCCGAAGGTCAACAACCGATGATCATTGATAACAGCCGCATCTGGTGCACCCGTCTCGGACTGGCAAACGCACTCTTTCCCGGTTCCAAAGTCATCTGCTGCGTAAGGGACCCGGTCTGGATTATTGATTCTTTCGAGCGCCTCATTCAGAAAAATCCGCTGCTGGGATCAAAAATCGTGCCCATCGAACGCCGGGGCAATCTTTACAGCCGCATAGACTACATCCTTGCGGCAGACGGTCCGTTCGGCTTCTGCTGGCGAGCCTTCAACGAAGCCTATCATGGTGATATGGCGCATAATCTTATTATCGTCGATTATGACCGTCTGGTGAACGATCCAGCCGGGACGATGGCCATCCTCACCGATGCACTCCAGCTTCCTGCATGGAGCTACGATTTTGAACGCGTACAGTTCGAAGAACCTGTTGCATTCGACCAGAACCTGAATTCGCCCGGTCAGCATATCGTGCGTGAGCGGGTTGGGGCTATACCCCGGAGACTGTCTATTCCTCCCGAAATTGCTTCCCGGTTGGCAGGTGGTACTTTCTGGCGTGATCCCCGCAAAAATCCGGGTGGAGCTACGATCATTGCCTGAGTCCTCCCCGCCTGGGATCGTGGCGACAATCGGCCCTGTTTCTGCAAATCATGAAATGCTGCTGGCCCTTTCTGGTGCGGGCATGACCATGGCGAGGTTGAACGGATCCCATAACACAAGCGAATGGCATCGGCGAACAATCAGGCTGATAAAGGAAACTTTACCCGGCGTTCCTATCCTTCTGGACATTCCAGGCAGGAAGATTAGGACAGTGCCTCTGGTTCATGAACCAACGTTCAGGGCCGGGGATGTCATTATCCTGACCACTGACCGCCAGCATGACGGTTCAATCAAAATACCGGTCAATTTCAAGCAGTTTCATGAATTCATAATACCTGGCTTCGAGATCCAGGCCGATGACGGTCATCTATCATTCACCGTGGAAAAAGTACGCGGGTGCGACGTGCATATCCGGGCAAAAGTCGATGGTGTACTGCGGAGCCGCAAAGGCGTGAATGTGCCGCAGGCTCGCTTCGAACGCCCATTGGTCACAGAGCATGACCGTGAAATGATGGCTTTCGCCCACGAAAATGACGTGGACTTTGTTGGCGTCAGTTTCGTGGAAAGCGCGGCGCACGTCGCAGCGATCCGGGAGCTTATAATGCGAGAGCCATTGGGTGTCGTCTCCAAGTTGGAAAACCAGGGAGGGCTGGACCACATGGATGAAATTATCGCCGCATCCAATATGGTGATGATCGACCGCGGTGATCTTGCGGTAGAAACCAGTCCCGAACTGGTATGTCTATTTCAGAAACGCATTTTGACAGCAGCACAAAGACAGAAAACGCCAGTTATCGTAGCGACCGAACTCCTGAACACCATGATCGAGCACCCATACCCCACCAAGGCTGAAATCAGCGATATTACCAACGCAGTTCTGGACGGGGCCAGCTTTCTGATGTTGTCGGGTGAAACGGCGATCGGATCTTATCCAGTGGAGGCAACATCACGTTTGCAGCGAATAGGGCAAGCTGTTAGCGCGTATATACAACACCAGCGCAGTTGATGTTTGATCGCGAACCCTGAGCCAGGTGTGATAACTGGGAACGGACCACGATCAGGCGGCACATACTCGACCAACGGGAACGCGATGATAATTGACTACTTTCGGTCCCATTTGAATCGTCTCGAAAAAACCACCATGCAGTTCCTGATACACCGTGGCTCCGGGTTATCCCAATCTGACTATAGTCTGTGATATAGTCCGCTGTAGCAACGAAGAGAAATGATGCGGCGGTCTTCTCGTATCGGGTTGCGACAGACCGGCATTCCTTAAGCCTGCCCCCAGGTTTTCGATCAGATGCCGGATCGCGGCACGCCGCTGTCCTGGCGTCAGGCCGTCAAGGACTGAAGCAGGCGCGCGCGGAACGGGAAGATCGCCGGTCATAGCTCCTCCAGCCCTTCCGCCACGCAACCTGGGGTCGTGGTGATCTTACCGGTCGAGAGCAGGATCGTCGCCGGACAGGAAAGATCCCAGTTTCCAAGCCCACGTTCCCAGTGTCCATCGATAACCAGGCCGACATGACAGTCTGACCGCTCGTAAAGGCGGACTGCACATTGCGGTATCGGGGGATCATCTTCGGCCTGCGCCAAACGCTGGCGCAGGTGGCGGTTCCAGATGCTTCGGGCCGGGCGCGACCGAGCAAACGTCCGCGAAAGGTCTGCCTTCATCGCCAGACGCGCGATACCCCGATCCGCATAGTCTGAAACAGATCCCATGACCCTCTCCTGTGTGAGATGACCCTGCGCGCAGGATCCGTTCAGCGCCAACCTCTGTGGCACGCCAGCCGTAAATGACGATCATCCCGTGATCGTCGGTGAAGGAGGCGATGCGGCCTGCCAAGTCCTGGCCTCGAGCCATCGAGGCCGCGCGTTGCCCCGCAATCGAAGCGCCACGTAATTCCACATATCCGTCGCCACCCTGGCATAGGCGTTCGGGCATGCGCGCAGGCCTGCATATATCTGGACAAAGCCTGCAGCCCGCGATGCCGTCTGCCCGGTGAGCCGAAAGGATTCACGCTGGCTCACAAGGACATCCCCGGCGATGAACTTGAACGTGGCCCGACGGGCTTGCCCACAGGTTCAGACGAAGCAGGCAATGAGGAGGCCGAAACCCGCGGCGGCCGCTGCGTGCCGTGCGCCTCGGCCTGACCCAGCCATGACGGAGATACCGTCTCCGGCTGTGCCTTCGACCCTGAACCCAGGACTTCGGACAGGCGGCACAAGGGCGCAACGGGAACAGAACCTGCCTGCATTCCTTCCCTGCGGGTCCTCAGGACCGCATTCCAATCCTCTCCCGGCCCCTTCGGAGATACCCGTCCTGACCAGAGACCGACGTCCTGTGCCATCGCAGCGAACTTCCCGGCATAACGATCCCCCTGCAGGTCGTTATCAACGGCAACAACCAGTCGCGCTTCAGGCTGGGAGGCGACCTGCATCATGACCCTTTTCAGGTTCGCTTCGCTCTCTGGGCTCATGCCGCCACCCGTCGAGGTATAGAGCGTTCCTTTGTGGAAGCGATCGAGTGCAGCAAAGGACAATGCATCAATGGCCGCCTCGGTGACGACAAGGCGCGTCACGGGCGCCTCTCCCCCGTCGGCCCGGAAACCGAAGAGACGCTTGCCAACCCCGCCCGTCGAAAACCCCTTGTAATCCGGCCCCCGCATTTCCATCCCGGTGAACTGCCCGTCCACATCCCGGTGGCCGAACCAGGCGGTTCCGTGCGGGCCTTCCTTCAGCGCCCCCTGCTGTCCGGCAATCGCGACAATATGGTCGGGCAAACCACGGATCTCCGTCAGATAGCGCCATGCAGCCGTCCCCTGCCCGGGTGCGGTGCGACGGTTCCACAGTTCAGCGGGATCGCGCCGCGGTCTGTCAGCGGCTCCCTTCGTACGCTCGACAACTTCGAGCGTCGGGCTCCTGCCGATCAGGGCGCGAAGTTCCTGCCTGACATGACCCAGGTTCTTTGAAGGATCGAGATACTGGACAAGCTTGAAGACATCGCCCTTGCCGTCGCCCTTCGGGTCCCACCAGCCCCTGCCATCGTGATTGACAATAATGGCCTCACTGTCACGGCGAAATTTCAGGTTGCGGGCGGAACGCTGCGCGGTGGCCTGCCGATCCAGCCGGAACCCGGCTTTCTCCAGAACAACGGCGCAGTTTACAGCATTGCGAAGCTCATCAAGTTCTCTTTGCTGTGCTTCTGGGGAAGACGCGTAAGCCATGAAAGACACTCCTTCACGAACAGCATGGGTTGTATTTCAGACCGCTCCGGTATTTACGGTGAGTATTTGAGATGATCGTGCGGAAACACACGACGACCTCTGTATGGTTCGTCGAGATATTGCGTCCTGATATTCCGCGTTGAGGATTTTTATTCTGCGTGAACTGCAAAAGAATACGGGACGCACGAATGGCCGCAGTCTACGCGCAGCAGCAAACGGCATGTGCCCGCGCCACTGCGCACGCATTACCGGGACCATGGATGAGCGGGCACTCACGATGCCAGATACTCCCTGTGGAGGATCTCGTCTGCGCCCACATCATGCGACCGACGAAAAAATAAGGTTCACGAACCCGCTTAAAGGTTGATGGAGAAACAGGAGAGACACAGTTCATCCCCGATGTGGACGGACGACCGGCGTTCCAATATCGGCCGACAGACTTCCCCGATCGCCCACGCCATCAGGTCGGACAGGCCTCACAAGTATTCATGACGGGAACTGGCGCAGAAAAAACCGCATTTTCTTCTCCCTGAACAGGCACAATGCTCCGGGTCGCTGACGACCCGGAACACCACGCGGCCTAAAACGGGATTTCGTCATCCACGTCCTGCGCGCTGGAAGTTGTGGCAGGGGCCGGGCGCTGTGCATTACTCCGCGACGGGCGATTTTCATCAAAACGTCCATCGCCCGTGCTTCGACCATTGGCCAGCACCTTCAGGTTTCCATCAAACCGATCAATGATGATCTCGGTCACATAACGGTCCTGTCCCTGCTGATCGGTCCATTTGCGTGTCTCGAGATGGCCTTCGACATAGACCAGCGTTCCCTTCTGGCACCGACGTTCGATCACGGCTGAAAGGTGATCGTTGAAAGAGACGACACGGTGCCACTGGGTTTTTTCCCGGCGCTCACCGCTCGCGCGATCGGTCCAGGTTTCACTTGTCGCCACGCCGAAGGATGCGATTTTGCCCTCCCCTTCCCTGCGTGCGGCAAGATCCGGATCCCGGCCCAGGTGACCGATGATGATGGCGCGATTGACTGACTGGCTCATGGTCTTGTTCCTTTTTTCCTTCCTGGTCGTCTCCGGCGCCTGCCGGATCTCTGACCTGGTGCGGTCGCGCGGAAGCGGGCCTCAGGCGGCGGGCGCAACCCCTCGGGGCGGCAGTGGTGCGGAAGCCGCGCATGCGGCTTCACGGTGCAGTCCCGACCGCAGGCCTGGGGGTTGCGCCCGACGACGACCGCTTCAGACCGCAAAAACCAGGTCAGAGACCCGGCAGGGGCCGAGGTCATGCTTTTGGATTTTGAATTTTGATTTCTGTTTTATTTTTCTATTTCGCTCATAATCGTGTCATTTATTCTTGTACAATTATGATAGTCGTCCTCGAATTTCCCTGTCTCTACATTGGGAGTTCATCATGGCGGTGATTACTGCGTCGGAAGGACGCATCACCCTGAAGGCCGACTTTCATCCCGAACTGGCAATCCAGGCCCGGCGTTACAGGGGACGTTTTCTCGGCAAGGAAATTGGCTGGTCCTTCCTGCCCGAACATGAGCAGGCGATCCGCCAGCTCTGCCAGACCCTGTATGGCGTGGATGGCACGCCAGATGCATGGCATGACTGCTGCACCGTGCAGGTCGAAGTCGACGAGCAGGATGTCCGGGCACCGCTGTGGCGCCAGTTCAACGCCGATATTTACCTCGGTGGCCGTCACGTTGTCGGCGTTTTTGGTCCACGGCAGGCAGTTCGCACCGGCAGGGGCATAAAATTCCTGCGCGGCCAGCCGCATTGCGCCACCCGGATCGGCGCCTACCACATGGAGGTACCCACCGGCAGCGTTCTGGAAATCCGGAAATATCCGCGTGCCGCACTGGCGTTCCTGGGCAGGTGCCTCGACGGGCATGGCTTGTGGAGGACAACCCAAGACTACACATCTAAACAGGAATCATGATATATACGTCGTTACGCAATTTTCAACTTAGCATTAGGAAAATTGGAATTGATCCATCCGTTAAAGCAATTTCGTCCAGTAAGTTCTTGGGAGGTTTTTGAATCTCTTTGTCGGGACCTATGGAGCAAGATTTGGAATGACCCACATGCAAAAAAAAACGGGCGTCCAGGACAAAAACAAAATGGTGTTGACATTTGGGGGCAGATTAACGGTCGTGGTCCGTATCTCGGGATACAGTGCAAATTAAAAGACATATCTGTAGGGTCGACGCTTTCAAAAAAAGAAATCGAAACAGAAGTAGAAAAAGCAATTCAATTTACCCCACGATTATCGAAACTAATATTTGCGACAACAGCTCCAAATGATGCAAAAACAGAAACAATAGTTAGAGAAATATCTAATAGTAATAAAAATATAGATATAACAATACACGGCTGGGATGATATTGTTAATTATTTAAATATTCACGAAGATATTGCAAAAATATATTATAAAGATTCATATGAAAACAGTTTCGATATAGATAACTATCTATACGATTTTATATGCAAAGAATTATCAATAGAAAGTTTTGAGTATAACGCAAACATTATTCCGTTTAGGCATTATGGAATTGAATTTGAATTTGGTTTCATTTCAAAACTACAGGCATTCCCCCAAAATTTAGATGCATTTTATCATAGAATTGATAAAAGACACATATCAAAAGAGATGTATATCGCTACGAACAAATTACTAGAAGTAATTTCCAAAATAAATAAGCAATTAAACGGAAATCTCGTAGATGTCATAAATAGTGATTATATGAAAATGTATTGGGTTCCGTGTGTGGGTATGGATTATCATGAAAAGGGGGAATTTATAATCGAAAAAAAATGCGAACTTAAATATAATTTGAAAAAACTATTTTATATATTGAACTTTATGATTGCATACACATCTAGAAAAAAAGGCCACTTCCACCAAAATTTTCTTAAGTTTGTTGATTTTATAGATTGTAATGGAGGATTAACTGGTGATCCTCCCCACTCACCCTTCCATATTCCATCAGTCGGCACGATAGAGGAATTAAGAAATATTTAGAGAATATTATGTAATTGCATCCGGAATTGGTACAGTAATGAAGGACGACGCCTACAGGTAACACGTATCTCTCCGACGTATCAGACGAGGAACAACCTCTGATTATCTCATATCTGATCCTAATGTGAGGCAGGAGAACAACGGCATTATGCTCATTGGTCAATAGGATGCGCTACGGGATGACGTGGCATGCCCTGCTGCACGTCCGTCTGCCGTAATCGGCGACCTAATAGGTGTTCAGCCCCAGGGTTTGATGGTGTGGCATTTTCACGCGAGTAGAAGGAAGCATTATGGAACAGATACGTCTTGGCAGCGCCATGACCACGTACGCGGTGCGAACAGCAATACAGCGATCGCAGGCTTCGCACTCGGCGCTGAGCGAGGAATTCGGGATCAATTCAAAAACGGTGGCGAAATGACAGAAGCGTCCTACTGTCGGCGCGTTTTGTAGGTTCGACGCCGGGTGAGTTCGCGCTTGAGCGATGAGAAAAAACTTTCTGCCACGGCATTGTCGTGGCAATTTCTGCGTCAGTTCATCGAATGTTCCAGATTGTGATCCCGTATGAAGGCAGTCCAGTCCATGCCGGTAAACAAGCTGCCCTGATCCGAGTGGATCAGCACCTGACTGACGAGGTTGCGTAATACGACCATTTCCGAACGACCCCGCTTATAACGGTCTTCCCAGAGACCGGTGACGGGGTTCAGCGCAGCCGGCCCCATCGTGCCGTTCAGAAAGCATTCCACGATCCACGGCCGGGTCCGATAGGGACGCCTCGAAACAGGAGCCGGAAGATCGAAGATGGTTCCACTGGCAATGGTCCCGACCCGGAGCGGGTTATTACCGCCCTGAACTGGAGACGTATAATACTGGCGGATCATGCCACGTCTCCTTTGCAGGACGCCGTGTTTCCGGTTTCGGCTGCGGATCGTCCATGCAGGATCCGCGCGCCATCAGCGTCGTTATCGACCATGAGAACCCATCTGTCGGTCCCCAGGGCGCCAGTGCGGTAAGCCGCATCAAAGCCACGTGGCTTACGATCGCCCCGACGGATATGCACACTGATGGAAAATGAGCGCCCGGGATGCGCGCCGGCGGTCCTCTCACCGTAAAGCGTTACGGCAGTCGAGATTTCCGCGAGCGTCCGGGCTTCTGTCATCCCCCGTGCACCAAGGTGTTCCATAGGCAGCGCCTGAAGGATGGCGCAGCCGTCGGAACGGATGCGCACGGCGGGAGTGGCAATCAGGGAAAAGACAGGCATGATGAACTCCATCGCTCAGCGCGCCCTCGCGGGCGCACGGGTTTTCAGGGTTGGGTTTCAGGCGGCAGACGCCACGTCCTCGACGGACATCTGACGTGCCGATGGGCTGAAAATGTATTGGGCCGCGGCTGAAGCAGCACTCGCTGCGGTGAAAATGGCGCGCTTGTCAGCCTTCAGCAGTTCCAGCCAGTTCCCGATGTAATCCGCATGGCGGACAGTCGGCTCGATCTGCAGTTCCGCGCATACGAAAGCAGATGTCATCTCTGCGACCAGTTCCTCGGCCGCGTAGGCATGGTCCCCGAACCGCCTGCCAAAGGTGCGCGACAGCCGGCTTTCAGCCCCGGTCCAGTGCCCGATCTCATGAAAGACGGTTCTGTACCAATCGATCTGGTTGAAATAGGACTGCTGGGGCGGAACCCGGATGAAGTCCGCATCCGGGGCATAAAATGCCTTGTCACCGCCGATGCGAATGTCCGCCCCGGTTTCGCGCATCAGCGCTTCCGCATGCGGCACGATTTCGCGTTCCGGCAACGGCGCGGTCGGCGCAACCATGTTCTCCGGCAGGTTCTCGCACTGGTCAACGTTGAACACCGTAAACCGCTTTAGAAAAGGGATCTGGCGGGGCTCGTCGGAACCCGCTTCCGATTTTGGCGTGAAACGGTCAGCATAAAATACCGTCGTTCCCTTCTCGCCTTTCCTCACATTGCCGCCCTGCGCATGCGCCTGGCGGAACGTCAGCCATTTCTGGGAAGAAAACCCCTGCATCTCTACCGAACCCCACAGCATCAGGATGTTGATCCCGGAATAGGCCCGGTCGGTCGCGGCATTACGCGGCAGGGCAATGCCGCATTTCGCGCGGTTCCATGGGCAGACCCATGGCACGGTTCCCGCTTCAAGTTCGCGGATGATGCGGTCAGTGACGGACTGGTGGATGTCGGTACGTTCAGTTCTGGCCATGATCAGTCTCCAGAAAATGCAGACGCCGCCCCGAAGGGCGGCGTGGATGGGCAGCGGATGGCGAGGGTGGTGTCACCTGAGATCGATGATGCCCGTGCACGGGTCGAGGAAGACATCGGGCACCAGGAGGAGAGTGACCATGGAGGCCGTCCAGAGGAGCACGATGGCGACGAATTTGGCGATTTCGACGGCGGGGCGGGACGGCGGCGCGATGCGGTTCTGTGCCATTTCCAGATCCTTTTTTCGGGGGTTTCGACCCCTTCCGGCGACCGCAGGCCAGACTGGCGGGCAAGGGCGCCGCGCAGCGGCGGCACCGGAGCCGCGCACAGATGGCGCAGCCATCGCGCACGGCGAGGAGCCACCCCTTGCGCGGCAGGCTGGACTGTGGTGCCTGCCTCCTTCCTTTACTGTTTCATTTATTTCTATATTTTATTTTTATTATATTTCTATTCAGATTTGGCCTTTCCAGAGCCGCCATCCGATTGTCCGGATCGGGCTTTTTGCGGGGATGCCAGACAGGGGCAACTGATCCGCGCAGGCGTGACATCAATCCACAAACGATTGCCCGCAGTCGCTTCCAGTGCCTTGCGGATGGTGTCAGCGGAAAGAAATTCCGCGCCATCGTCGCCACCAAATGACGCGCGTTGACATCGTACCAGTCGTCAGGACATGTGCGCGGGTCCGCTTCGACAGTATAGGCGACAAGGTTCGCCTGACCCTCAGCGTCACTGAAGCCCGGATAACCATTCGACATCAGGTACACCCCATGATCGCCAACCAGCATGAGGCCTGCCGGTATCTTGGTACGGTCGACATCCGCACCGATCGGATGGCGCGACGACACGCCAGCCTTGAGAAAGACCGGTTCAACAAGCTGATCATAGGTAGGGGAATGTTCGCTCGCGGCTTGCGCATGAGCGAGAAGACGCGCCGCCAGGGCGTGGTCAAAATGAAGTTTCATGGCAGTATTCCTTTGTGTGAGCCCCTTGCGGGGACACAAAAAAAGGCGGGACACCGAAGTATCCCGCCTCAAGAAATGAAAACTGGCGCATCTGGCCCGAAGTGCCCCCCGATGCCGTTGCCGATCATTCATCTTCATCGTCATCAAAGAAACGAAGCGAGGCATCGACCGGGCCGTCCGCATCAAACAGGACGTAATCACAGTCGTGATTCCGGGCCAGGGCAAGAATGGCCCGCAGTGACCGCGACCCCGGCCAATCATGGGAGTATGGATCCAGCGGGACATGGACAAACCATCCGTGCGGGCCGGACAGGCAGGTCAGCCCAAAGGAACCACCTGACCTTGCATATCTCTCAAGGTGTCCACGGTCCGACAGGGGGAGGTGGCCGGTGCTCAGGTCGAGGAATTTCCGGATCTGGAAAGGCGCTAACATCGGGTTTCTCCCTGCTGGAGGATGAGGCGGGTCAGACCGGCCCGGCGCTCTCGCCGAATGCGCCAGCGGGCAGGACCCATTGTTCGGGGGATGTCAGGACACGGCCACGCCAGCGGTGGCAGAGCGCGCGGCGCACCAGATCGGGGTACCGGCGCACGGGGCCGTAGACCGTGCCGCCACTGGCCAGCGTGCCGAGGTCCCGGTCGCGTCGGATGGTGCAGCCAAATGCGCGTTCCCACTCACACAGCCGGGCGAACCGATCCGGGTCCATGTGCCGCAGCGTCGCAGCCTGATCAGCAGACATGAATACACATGCCAGGCAGGACAGACGGCCAAACCCGAGCAGATAGGGAAGCGGCGGAATCACGCCATGCCGACGCAGGATCTGCCAGACAGCCGTTTCACTCCAGGCATGTACCGGCCGCCAGTGATCGATATGCCGTCGGTTCCGACCATCACGACAGTCTGCCCGGTGCCGCTCAAAGACAGCGTAACGGGCACGGTTCGCGGATTCCGCCGCACGTTCTCCGGTTACAAACAGGGTCCGGGCATGACTGAAGCGCACCTGGTTCCGCAGGGCGCCATCCGCAACCATGATCTTGGCGTATGGGGAACACCAGCGGACCGACAGGTTCGCCGAAACCTGCGGGAAGCGGCGTCGTGTATTGGGCGGTCCCTTGCCACCGACAGTGACCCGCCCTGTCGGCGTATCGAACCAGACCGGTGCAGTCGGCGCATTCTCGCGCAGCATTTCCCGCACGATCCCACCCTGACGCGCGGAGAAATACAGCCTGACGCCAAGGGCAGCAGCCAGATGCCGCCCGTAATCGGGCACATGCGGCCAGTCAAAAACGTCCCCGTCATCGTCCACACGATGATGCCACCACTCGATGCGTTGCAGCGCCACGCCCTTTTCGAGCAGGTGCAGCGTACTGGCGAGGGAATCCTTGCCAAAGGAACAGGCGACGATGACGTGATCATAAGCCGCCAGATCAGGTATCTCTCCGGGCTCCGGCGCGACAGTTCCCTGGCGGGATAACAGGCTTGCGGTCACCATGGACATTCTCCTTGTCTGAATGTCTTCTGGCGGTCCGAAGGGGTATCGTGGGTCAAACGCGGCGCGTGCGCCGGCATCGCAGGCCCGCGGAGCGGGACAAGAGCCACCGTTTGAGGCGCGATGGCCCTTCGGGCATATTTTTTCCTGTGTCTTTCTGCTTTTCCTATGCGTCCGCGTTCAGGTATTCGTGCAGATACCGGCGCAGCACCATGCAGGCCGCATGGGTGTCCCGCTCACCGTCATCCGCAAGGACACGATCCATCATTCTGGCGAGAACGGCGGCTGCCTCTCGGCCCGGGCTGAAAACAAGGGAAAACCCAAACTGTCCCTGCAGCACGCCGGTCCCGGCATCGTGGACCATGGCCACGATCTCGCCATGGACGACTTCCTCAACCTCGAGGTCCACTTCCTGGCCGTCAGGCAGAATGGTGGTCCGGATCCCGTCAGAGTCCACACTGTCGGGGACCGCATCGAGAACGATCCGCGCAGCCGCCTCGGCGTCCGTCGCCGTGACCCTGAAATCGCCGGCATCCGCTTCAAACAGGCGCTCAACCAGCGTGACACGAAAATCAGGCATTGCCGTCCTCCCTTACCAGGACGAATTCGCTCAGTGTCTTGGCTTCCCGCCATGGGCAGTGCCACACCATCACGTCCTTTCCGCAGATTTCGGCGACAGAGCCACGCTCTCTCAGCCGGGCCAGTTCGGCCGACGTGACTCTGGGAACCGCCGTGAAAGCGGAAAATTCGACTACTGCCGCCTCCACGCTCTCATAGGGTCCCCGCCATCGGCGGGCCGCGGGCGGATAGATTTCAGGCGTCCGGATCAGAACCCCACCGTCCGGGTGGAAGCCCAGTTCAACCACATACCTGCCGATCAGACGCTTTTCCGTCATGTAGTCATGGGTCATCACGGTTCTCCTTCGCCGACGCAGGTGAACGCGTAACCTGACGTTCTGGATAAGCCCGGTTGGGGCGCATCGCAGAATTTCCCGGTCGACGTCCTGCCTGAGGCCGTTGCTGGCTCACCGCCCTACGTCACCACTAGGGGCGACGGGCCGTGAGCCAGAGCCGTACGGCGGCAACAGCCTCGCTCAGCTGAAACCTACAAACTCAACATGCGTCCTGAGGAATTCTTCAGGTGTCTGTGATGGCGGAGCCGGACTTTCCGCCCTGCCGTGCGGCACGTCATCCTCCTGATCTGTCGCGGCAGGATCATCGGTTCCCGGGCCACCAGCCAGCTCACCACCATCCGCGTCGTCTTCCAACTCGGTCTCGTCGTCATGCGCCAGGTCCCCATCATCGTCATCCGCTCCAGACGACGGGGCGAGCGCTTCCGCGAAGGTGGCGTTCAGCGCTGCGACATCGACCTGGAAAAGCGCGGCAGGATGCACCCAGCTCCCCTGCCCGACATGGTCCATCAGGGCGCGGCGCATTTCCTTGCCGGTATTGCGCGGCAGGATACCTTCCGCCTTTATGGCCTTCGTGATGCCGGACTTACTGAGCGTTTTCAGGAAATCGTCATCCGCCATAGCGGGCAGATGGTCATCCGCTTTCACGATATGGCCGACCAGGACACCCCAGTCGCCGCTATTCGTCGCGTTCTTCTCGCAGGACAGAACGGCTTTGAGCACGTCGACAGCAGCGCCACGCAGGACCGCCTCGTCCAGCGCCATCTCGCCATCCTGGAACAGTCCGGCGGCAGCCACGAGCCGGCGTGACGGACGGCGCTGCGGGTAGTGCGCGTTGGAATCCCCGTCTACCCGGACATTCTGCGCGTTAAGGGCCGCGATCATCAGCCCGACCAGGACCCATGGATCGGCAGAGCCCCGGATGCCGTCCAATGCGGCATGCAGCGCCTGGGTGCGGAAACTGCCAATCATGTCAAAACCACGCCCCGAGATATCGGGCCGTTCCCGTGGCCCTTCGGGCAGGGCTTCAATGACGGCGGACGGCGTCACGCGGCCTGCCGCCTCGCTGCCCGGCAGGACGCACCAGCCCTCGCGAACCTTCAGGCGATGATCGAGCCAGAAGAATTTCGTGGCGCCCTCGCGCTGCCAGTAGATCCGCACCATACCGGGTTCGAAGACCGGCTCGCCGTTCTCGTCGCTCTGGAGGATCAGGGCGTCTTCAGGCGTGTTCTGACCCAGCCACTGGCGCTGCGCCTTCTCATAGGCGAAGCCGTCATCTGTATAACGGCCGTCCTTCCCGGCTTCACCGAACAGATCTTCCTGCCAGGCGATCCGGCAGCTTTTTGCAATGGCGTCATCAAACGAGGCCTCGATTGCATAAAAACGGTCCTGCCGCAGGGCTGACGCAATCCGGTCCCAATCGGGGATGGCAGCACCGGGTTCCCAGTTTCCGTCGGGTAGCTGCACGCCATCATCTTCACAGGCTTCGACATCCTCGGGCGGCGACGAGCCAACCGGAAACCCGAAATGGCCCCAGACCTGTTCCTGCAGCGCGGTTGACGCAAGGGCGATGCTCGCCAGTTCACGATTGCCGGGCCCCTTGCCCGCCTCGATCCACGCCAAAATCTCGGGCAGGATGGCAGACAGGCGACCGATCTGCTTCAGCTGCACCGGTGTGAGCATCAGCGCCTTGCAGATCGCGGTGTCATTCCACTTTTTTTCCTCCCGGAGCCTGGCGACAACCCGCCACTGTTCAACCTGGGTCATGGGCTGACGGATCATGTTCTCCGACGCGGCACGCATCCGGTCCAGTTCCGCATCGTCGCCTGCCACCGTCACCTGAATGGTTTTCAGGCCGGCCTTGACTGCAGCACGCCGGCGGCGATGCCCCGCAACGATCATCAGGCCGCCCGGGGTTTCGCGGACCAGAGGCGGATGGATGATCCCAACGGCCTTGACGTTCAGCGCCAGCTGGCGCTCTTCCGCCTCGTTGGGCGCGGATTTCCGCGGGTTTTCGGGGTTGTCGAGCAGGGTTTTCGGATCAACTTCGCGCAGTTCCATGGTTTTTACTCCGTGTTCTCAGGACACCTTTCCTGATGCACCCTGGCGGCCAGCACCGGGCTGGCGGAGCAAGGGCGCCGCGCAGCGGCGGCACCGGACCCGCGCGCAGGCGGCGCAGACGCCGAGCACGGGGAGGCGCCACCCCTTGCGGCGCCTGACCGGAGATGGCAGCCCTTCTCAGGCTGCCACCTCTTCTTCCTTCTCCCTGTCCTCGGTGTCGTCATGCGCCGGGTCTTCATCGGTCGCGGTCGCCGCCAGATCGTCTTCCAGCGCTTTCAGCTCAGCGCGCTTTTCATCAAGCATCGCCTGTTCCGCGAACGGCAGGCCCAGACGGGCCCGGTAGGATGGCAGGCGACGCTGCGCTTCCTCCCGCATCCGGATTGCGTCACGGAGCGCGTCATCGATCCGAAGCAGCGCATGCTCGAGACGCGACGTCAGCCCAAGGCCCTTCGTGTCGTCCTCGACGGCGATTTCAATGCGGCCTGAGCGCGCTTCCACAAACAGCGTCACGTCGACCGCGCGCTTTTCGTAGTACACGCGACGGCCTGGCCCTGCTTCACACATGACGGCGAACCCACCGATGCGTCCGAGGTTCCAGACCCCTGCCTCACCGTTCTTCGCGGCCAGACGGACCTGGGACAGGAGCCATGACCCGGCCTTCTCGCGCTCGCTGACATCCCCCTTGTCCCTGCGCAATACGAACGCATCCCCCTTCGTGGGCTGACGGCTGGCAATATCCGCCTCGATAAGCGGGATCTGGCGCTCCGCGCCCGCAATCTCACGCTCGGCCCGGTCGATGGCACGTTTTACGGCGAACTGGTCGTCATAATGGGCGGCCGCCAGTCTCTCGAGCCGCGCAAGATCGGCCTCCAGCCCGGCTTTGTGCATCAGCCGGGCATCGCCTGATGCGAGCGCCTTGGCCATGGCGAACTGGTTTCCCCCTTCCCCGCCAATGTCCTCAATCCGGCGGATGGAACGGTCACCTGACATCGCAAGGCCAATAAAGCGCTGCTTGCGCTCGAGGAGCTGCCAGTTGGTCGCGTCAACGGAACCCTGCTGGGCATAGGCGTAGAGTTCGATTTCCGCGTGCTGGTTGCCCTGCCGCTCGATGCGACCCTCGCGCTGGATGATGTCGGAGACCAGCCACGGCACGTCGAGATGGTGCAGGGCCTTGAGGCGCTGCTGGGCGTTGACGCCGGTGCCCATGGTCGCCGTCGAGCCGATCAGGATCCGCTTGCGGCCGGCATTGAGATCACCGAACAGCTTCTGCTTCGCCGCACTCTTCCTGTAGTGCTGCATGAACGCGATTTCCGCGCGCGGCACGCCCAGTCGGATCAGTTCATCGCGGATCCACGTATAGGCGGAAAAACCGCGTGTCTCCATCGCGCTCTCGGTGCCCAGATCCGAAAAGATCATCTGCACCGCCCCCGGCAGGTCGTACGGCCGACCGGTTTCAGGATCGCTGTAACGGCTTTCCGATGTCTCCTGCCAGATCCGGAACACGTTCCCGATCATCAGGTTCAGCTTCGATGTATCGTCATTCGCGGCGAGAGGGGCGACGAAGCGCAGGTCGATCGCGGCATGACGGGCATCCGTGATGACGGACAGGAGGATGTCGTCGCCCTTCTGGGGACGCCCCTGGCGCGCTTCGATGGCGTTGATGCGGGCCGCCAGCGTCTTCTGGTAGGCCCTGAAGTTATCGTTTGTCGGCGCGACAATAATCTCGCGACGCCCGCCCCGGATCGCAGGCAGATTCACGTACTGGCGTAGGTCATCGTGCTGCACGACATCCGCGAAGTCGCGATACATCGCCATGAGGTCGGCGACGTTGACGAACTCGGTGAAGCGCGTGACCGGCTTGTAAAGCCCGCTTGGCTGCAGTTCCAGTTCGGTACGGGTTTCGCCGAAATTGGCTGCCCAGGCATCGAATTCATGCAGGTAGCGCTTCTGCAGCGCCTCAAGATCCATATAGCGGCTGACCGTCCACATTTCGGCGAGCGTATTGGTGATCGGGGAGCCGGACGCCATGATCAGCGGGCGCTCCGGATTTTTTGCCGCCAGGTAGCGCGTCTTCACGAAGAGATCCCAGGCCCGCTGCGAGCCGTTCGGATCGACCCCCTTGAGGTCGGACTGGTTGGTTGCAAAACTCAGCTTCCGGAACTGCTGCGCTTCATCAACGAGGATCTGGTCGATGCCAATCTCTCCCAGATGCACGAGATCGTCCTTTCGAGTGCCAAGGCCTTCCAGCTTCGCCTGCATCTTCTCCTTCATGCTCTCGACCCGCTTGCGCGACAGGCGGTCGGCCGCGTCGACGCTTTCCAGCACTTCCTCGTAAGACGCGATCTGCGCCTCGATCATCTGGCGTTCGAAATCCCCCTCCACCGGGATGAACCTGAATGCGTCATGCGTGATGATGATCGCATCCCAGTTTCCGGTCGCGGCCCGGGCAAGGAACCGCTGGCGCTTTGCTTTCACGAAGTTCGTCTCGTCGGCGACGAGGATCCGCGCGGTCGGGTAGAGCATGAGGAATTCGCGGGCCATCTGGGCGAGGCAGTGACCGGGAACGGCGATCATCGCCTTGCTGATCAGGCCAAGCCGCTTCTGCTCCATGACGGCCGCAACCATCGAGAAGGTCTTTCCGGAGCCGACCGCGTGCGCGATATACGTGCCGCCCGCGGCGATGATCCGCCAGATCACCCGTTTCTGGTGCGGGCGCAGGCTGATCGTGGTGCTTGCACCGGGCAGGCGCAGATGGGAGCCATCAAACGCGCGTGCCACGAGGTTGTTGTAGGTGTCGTTATACAACCTGACCAGCCTCTCGGCCCGATCGCCATCCTGCCAGACCCATGTCTCGAACGCACGCCTGATCGCCACCAGTTTTTCCTTTGCGGCTTCCGTCTCCTGTGTGTTCAGTTCGCGGTGCTCTTTGCCATCGCCATCACGCCAGACATCCCATATTTTTGGCGATGCCTGCGTCAGGGCATCTTCCAGCAGTTCGCCGGCATGTCGCCGTTCCGTTCCCCAGACTGACGTTGCCTCGGCCTTGCCCATGAATGCCCGTTTCCCCACGGTCCAGCAGGCGACCGCGGGCGCGTGATAAATGATCGTCTCGACCCCGAGCACCTCGGCGGTAAAGGCGATGATGTCGCTGACCGGCAACCACGGAGCGCCAAGGCGCGCGGTGATCTCCGACGGACGCAGATCGGCTGGCTGGACGGCTTCCAGCGCCGTGACGTTCCGGGCGTAGCGTCCATCGATCCGGGCTGCATCGCGGGCCTCTTCCAGCTTGGTCCGCACGGCGCCGGAGAGCATTTCATCAGCCGTGACCCAGATATCGCGACCATCCACGCTTCGTACCGGATCGAGATAAACCGCATCCCCCAGTGCGGCCGCGACCTCAGCTTCGGACTGTCCCATGAGTTCCGCGATCCGCGGCATTTCCACACCGCCTGTTTCATGCAGGCAGACGGCCAGGGCGTCGTGGGCGGAATGGATCTCGGGTTCGACAGGCGCATGAATGACCCGCTCCGAGAAAATTGGTCCCATCCGGCCTTTCTGCGTCGCCTCGTCGTATTCCTCGATGGACGAGACCAGCCAGACGTCGGGATCATCGTAAAATGGCGTCAGGTTTGGCCGCCGCTGGGTTTCGTTTTCGACCCCGGTTTCCGGATCGATCCTGACCGTCACGTTCATCAGGTTGATCGGGCCGAACTGTCGGACAAAGCTGAAATAGGCACGCTTCAGATCACCCTGCAGGCGTCCGTAGGGCAGGTTCTCCAGCTGCGCCCGCAGCACCGCGCGTGCCGCATTCCGAATGGGTATCAGCGCGGTAATGATCCGGGCATGCTTCTGAAAGAGGCCGTCCTTCTGATCCCCTTTCCTGATGGCAACCGTGGCGGCCTGTCCGTCGCAGATCTGTTGCAGGACGCCTTTCGTGACGAAGTAGGAGCCCTCTTTCAACTGGGCGCCATCGGCAGCCGTGCCGACCAGCACACCGGCTCCCGCCGGCCGGACAATGCGCTGGTCCAGGGGTTCCGGAAAGCGCACGTCCTGCCCGATCCGGCTCAGGGCCTCGGGCAACACCACATCGAGCCTGCCGTCGGCACGCACGTCGCATGTGTAATCGGGACCGAACTGGGTGGTGGTCCAGCCGTGACGGCCAAGCACCTGCTCCGGGTGGTCGAGGAAGTAGCGATTGACGAGGAGCGGACCGTTACCCTGGTCGCTACTCGCAAGGGCGCCGGTTTCCAGCCAGGTCTCGTCATCGGCCATGTCGCCGATCATGCGCTTGCGGAACACCAGTACGTCCACCACCACGTCCGTGCCGGCGTCATCTCGCATTGCTCCGGCCGGGAGCCGGACTGCCCCCACGAGGTCAGCCATGTCGGCAATGGTCCGGCGCGCGGTGCTGTCCGTCTTGTCCAGCGTATGGCGGGACGTCACGAACATTGCGATGCCGCCCGGACGGAGTGCCTCGATGGATCGGGCAATGAAAAAATCATGCAGGCTCAGGCCAAGCCGTCCCAGACCTTCCGGACCACGCACGGTGCGATTGGAAAAGGGTGGATTACCGATCGCAAGGTCATACCCGTCTGCGAGCTTCACTGTCGTGAAATCCTCGCTGCGGATCCACTGGTTCGGATAGAGCCTGCGCGCAATCCTTGCTGTAATCGGATCATTCTCGATCCCGGTAAAGGCGATGCGTCCCTCGAGCCTTTCCGGTCGGGCCGCGATGAAAAGACCGGTCCCGCAGCCGGGTTCAAGCACGGAACCGCCTCTGAAGCCCATCTGCAGCACTTTGTTCCAGAGTGCGTGCACGATCAGCTCAGGGGTAAAATGCGCATATTGTGTCGCGCGCTTCAGTCCTGCCCTTTCAACATCTGTTGTGGAGGCATGGATCGCCTCGCCAATCTCTTCCCAGCCCGGGCGGGCCCTATCGCTTCCGGATGGAAACAGGTTGTTCGCCAATTCTCCTGCTCCAAAGCCGATGAATCGTGACAGGACGATCTGTTCGGGGGACGAGGCGTTTCGGTCTGCTTCTTCGATCTCCTTAAGCAGTTCGATTGCCAGTGCATTGTCACGAGCCCGCTGTTTCCATGTGGCAGCGAGACTTCGGTTGGTCACCATATGAAAGTCGATCTGGGGAAGGGCCATCGGGGCCGGTGTGACGGGAGGGACGGGGGACGTGCCGTCTTCGCCTTCAAGTTCGCCCCAGAAAAGGTCGTTCTGGGTATCTGCGAGAGCGGTTGTGCCGAAGAGGTTGAGCTGGAACGACATGGCCGTGCTCCGTACAAACGCCGGCACCCGGCGCTGCTTCTGCAGGCCGGGATGTTTCCGGGTCAGGTTTTCGGGATGTCAGGAACGGGCGTGCTAATCAGGTTGTGTTGCCTGATTACTCTTTCCTTCAGCTCTCATTGCAACCGGGTCGGGCAGTGCGGGGCAAGGGTGCCGCGTAGCGGCAGCACCGGACCCGCGCGCAGGCGACGCAGACGCCGAGCACGGGGAGGAGCTACCCCTTGCGGCGCACTGGCCGATCTGGTGCAGTTTTGTCTTATTTAGACCTTTTTTGGGCCATTCCTCTTCGGCAAATAATGGGTAATCGGCTCAAAGCTCTGGCGATCCCGACCATAGGCAATCTAACTGTGGTCCCAGACGATACATCCTGCGCAAGCAACGCACCCAATCAACAGACAAAAGCGTTTTACGCGGTAAAATTTTTACGGCGTAAAAGATTTGGAACTCTTCTCTTGTCTTCAGAAAGCTGTCCTGTAAAAACTCCTTCTATACGGTGACGGTCCGCGGAACTCCTGCATCGATAAGGTCCCAATGACAAAACATCCCTCTCCATCAAAACAATCCATCGTGATGCTATCATCGCCAAAGGGTGGTGTTGGAAAATCGTCGTTATCCCGGAATATACTTGTTTTAGCTGCTCAATCTGGCAGACAAGTATTAGGATTGGATATGGATAAACAGGCAACTCTAGCCACATGGGCAGAACGTAGGGAACGTGTCCGTGCGAGTATTCCGGCCGTGTCCCATATTCCTGTACATCGCGCGTCCCTTGATGACTGGCGGTCTACCCTGAAAATGGCGAGGCAATCCTCTGCCGATTTTATTGTCATCGACACGCCGCCTTCGATCGAAATTAACATGACAGCAATCTTGGGCTTGTGTGAGGGTTCTGATTTTGTTCTGGTTCCTTGCCAGCAAAGCCAAGACGATTTAGACAGCGTGATACCGTGGATGCGCCATTTGAAACAGAGCGGTGCGAAAGCAGCGTTCATCATTAATCGTGCGAATATTCGAACTCGTTCCTACGCGACTATCCGCTCCAAATTGCTAAATGTCGGACCCGTATGTCCCGTAGAAATCGCCCAAGCAGAGGAAATATCACTCGCAAATGGTAAAGGGTTAGGCGTCATGGATCTAAGTCGGCCCAAAAACGCGGAAGCGTTTGGCGCACTCTGGTCATACTTGCGACAGGAGTTGGACCTGTGAGCAAAGCCAATACGACGCGCGGCATCTCGCTGCGAGCCTTGCAGGGCCTTGATGCTGACGAAATACAGCCATCTGATGCGCGTCCTAGCGAGCTACATGAACTCACCACCGTATCTTCTGAAACCCTGGAGACAATTGCATCAGTATTTTCCGGAACGGACCTTGCGAAGGACGAGGGCCGCATCCGGATCATTCTTGATACCCAGCGCGCCGTAACATCTGCGTGGGAAAAGGCTGCGCGTTCCTTTCTGGAAATCGGCCGAGCATTAAATACGCTAGAAAATGCACTTTTTTCGAGAGAAGAAAAAAACCGTCTTAAAGCCAGTTTCGAACGCTTTTTCCCTTTCTCCGAACCGGTGGCCTCCCAGTTGCGTCGGATCGCAAGCATGGTGGATAGTGGCCGAATTAGCGAGACGTTACTACCGGGTTCATATAGTGCAGCGTATCAGCTGACTTTGCTGGGACCAGAGGAGCTTGAAGCGGCGCGCGAGAAGGGCCTAGTCGGACCCAGCGCGTCTCGTTCTGCAATCATAGCATTCCGAAAGTCAATCAAGCGGCCTGCATCTCATGTTGATTTTGCCGCGCTCGTAACAGAGGCGCGGCGCCTTAGATCCACCAGGCGCCAAATGCTGGAACAGCTTGTTGCCATCCGAAAGCGCTTACGTGAAATCGATGAACTTATCGGTGACGAGTAAAAGTTCCGAGAGAGCATTAGGAGGCCAACCCCTGCATCTATTACGGGACCGGCAACGCGACCCTCTACACAAGACGATCGAAATACGGTGGGCTTGAGGTCTCGAAGCTTGAGGAGCAGCAAGTAGGAAACTCGTGAGACGCCCGGCATTACGGCGTAATGCTCTGACTAAGGCGGTGTCCAAACGGGATTACTCGCAACGGCGGGGGCGGGCCTGTAGTCTCATCACCGTCGACCCAAGGACGTGGCGCTATGCGTCGTACCGTCCATGCGATACCGAGGTGCGCGGCCTACCGCGCCACCTTGTGGGCGAACGATGCCAGTTTCCCTATCAGGGTCGGCACATCTTTCTGGAATGCGAAGGAGTAATCCTGATCCACAAGAAGCTGTTCCGGTTGTATCGCAAGGAAGGGTTGTCGGTCCATTAGTGTGGTGGCCAGAAACAGGAAATGGGCACCTACTCGCCGACGCCGGTGCCCGACGGTCCTAATTCGCGCTGGACAACGGATGTCGCTTCCGCGTGCTGACCGTTGAGGACGACTACACGCGAGAGTGCCTAGTACTAGTCACCTGAATCTGAAGTTCGGCTCATTGTCTTATGACAAAAGCGCTTCACCGAGGCGAGGATCTGGTCGGCTGATTTGGCCCACCGATACGGCCGTGGGTTTTTGTTATGTGCATCGATAAAAGTTGTGATGTCGGCTTCGAGTGCAGTTGTTGACCGATGCACGCCGCGTTGGAGTTGCTTGCGCGTCAGTTCGGCGAACCAGCGCTCTACCTGATTGATCCAGGAAGCCGAGGTGGGCGTGAAGTGAACATGCCAATGCGGGCGGCGCGCGAGCCACGTCTTGATCGTGGACGTTTTATGTGTGGCGTAGTTATCCATCACGAGATGAACATCCAGGTCATCAGGGATATCGGCGGCGATACGTTTCAGGAAATCGAGAAATTCCGTGGTACGATAACGTTTGTAGCATTTGCCGATTACCGCACCTGTTGCGATGTCGAGGACTGCAAACAGCGACGTCGTACCGTTCCGGAGATAGGTATGGGTACGTCGTTCTGGCACGCCCGGTACCATGGGCAGGACGGGCTGTTCGCGGTCCAGCGCCTGGATCTAGGATTTCTCGTCGACGCACAGCACGATCGCGCGGTTCGGTGGCGACATGTAAAGACCGACAATATCCCGAACCTTGTCGACAAATAGCGGGTCCGTCGACAGTTTGAAGGTTTCAGCCCGATGCGGCTATCTTCGACTGTTCGTCCGCAATTAGTCTACTGATTTGCCTCTATGCGACGCAGACGTTTTCATCGTCTACGTTGAGTGAGGACTTTAGCGGGACCTAGGAAACGCGACTACCGTGCGTTTTGGCTCAACAGGTGGAGGTGAGGGAACTAATGTTAGGCCCACAGCACTCAGTTTGACTACCGCCTCTGGATATACTGCTAGCGCCAAGTTGAGTTGAGCGCAGAAGGTATCACGGAAATGGTCTAGGCGTTTTACGCCAGCGCCGAACTGGGCGTGAAGACCCTTCCAAGTGATTGGCGTGTCCTTCTGGAGGACATGCAGCCGATATGCAAGCCAGCAATATATGTCTAAAGCCATCGAGTGTTTACTGATCGCTCGAATTGCGGATTCCTGGATAGGAACAGGATGTCGACGAAGCTGATCGTAGAATGTTTCACTTAGCTTCGTCCGCGCTAAAAGCTGTCCCCCGCTAGAGTCCTCGCCATCTTCCGTAAACAGTGCTTTGTCGACTATAAGTTGTTGTACTAATGCTGACTTTCCTGCTTGTTGGACCTCGAAAGTGAGACGACAGCGCGTGATGCGGAGTGCCTGCTCTCTTACGTCGGCTATCGTTTTGCCGCCAGGAGAGATGTTCATCTTCTTAAGCCAGTCGCGAAGCGACTTTCCGAGCTCAATTTCGCGACTTTGGGTTCTTAGAGCCTCGGTTTGCAGATATAGCAGTATAAGTCTGGCTCGACTTCCGTATGGGACACCAATCCATTGAAGTTCCCCATTCGGAAGCGTTCGTCGACCTGGTTCTACGAGAAGGGTAACTCTGTCGGTGCGAACTTGCCAAGGTGCAGAGTCGGGCTGTTTTTTATGTGGGAGCGGTGCTTGTGCCCAGCCGCTATACATGAAACCTAGTCCGGCATCTTCGTCCGTCAGATATGCAGCGGCCGCATCAACGACGCGGCGGTCCATGTCTAGCTGGAGTACATGCTGTCGACCATGCTCCTGAAGCAAGTCATGCACTTCCGCCATCATGGCTCCCCTAGGCATATGTATGTTGGCTCGATTCTGCGTCCATGATGCACGGATTTGTTCAGAATGTCTCTGAGGACTGTAGCGGGATCTAATACTAGTTAAAGCTAATTGTATTCTAATATTAGTTTGTCCCGTTAGTGTCCTCGGGATAACTTATGCGAATCGTGCTTGCTCCGTAAGCACGTGTCGCTAGAGTCCTCAGTTTTTCCGCTACAGTCCTCAGTACCCTGTTGGTCACCTCGCAAAAGGGAGGTGTAGCGAATCGGTATCTCTGAGGGCATCAAGTTTCCCGTCAGAGTCCTCGATTTGCAGATAGCGCTAATTTGGCGCCCCGTCAAAGTCCTCAAAACTGAGAAATTTTCAGGTTAGGAGGCTTCTAACAGCCCGATTTTCCTTGATGTTCGGCGGATAAACCTGTTTTTGGCGCACAAAACCCCGCTAGAGTCCTCACTTCGAGGGCCGTTTTGCGATCTGTTTCGGCTCCAGATTTCTGGCATATCTCAGAAATTAACCTTGCGCGTCGCATGTTCCCGCCAGAGTCCTCAGTTTTTGCCTCTGAAAGAAACTCCATGAGGACTCTGGCGGGAATGTAGGCTGGAACAGGTGTTCAGAACTCTCACTTGGTCGGGTAGCGCGCTGAGACGCTGGCTCCGTCGATGTACGTTTTACGGTCTGTCGGGATAATGTCGTGGCGTGGGCTACGTCCGCCAAAGTCCTCATCTGGATGTTGTGGTTACACTGGGGGCTGACGTCTGTGATCACGCGTGACATGGGCCTGTCTATTTCCGCAGACTCTGCGAATCGACCCTCTCGGATATCCCAACTGATCTACCCAGTGACGCCGTTGTGAGTCGCGGCAGGGAGATAATCAACAGGTCTTCATCAGGGGAAATACTGGTTTCCTGATATTCTGCTTTTTTGCTGTGTGTCCACAGGACGAATGCAGGTGAAAGCATGACCGCAATCAGGAAATTTCCCGATTTATTGCCAGGCTTTAGCTGGCGGGATATCGAGGTAAATGGCGTGCGGATCCGCACCGCTACCGGCGGAAACGGACCGCCGCTGCTCATGCTGCATGGTCATCCGCAGATGCATCTGACCTGGCACAAGGTTGCGCCCGCACTGGCGAAACGTTTTACCATCGTGGCCCCAGATCTGCGGGGTTACGGTGATAGCGCCAAGCCTGAAGGTGGGGCGGATCACGCCAACTATTCCAAGCGGGCCATGGCGGCTGATCTGGTTGGCGTCATGCTCCAGCTTGGATTTGAACGGTTCATGGTTGTCGGGCATGACCGGGGCGGACGGGTGGCGCACCGCATGGCGCTGGATGCACCGCAATCGGTGGAAAAACTGGTGCTGATCGATATCGCACCGACAGCAACGATGTATGCCCGGACCAATATGGAATTCGCCCGACGCTATTTCTGGTGGTTTTTTCTGATCCAGCCCGCCCTCCTGCCTGAAAGGCTGATCAGTGGGGATCCGGACTTTTTTCTCGAAAGCCACATTGCAGGACAGATCAAGATACCAGGATCGGTCGATCCGCGTGTCATGGCCGAATATCGTCGATGCTACGCCGACCCGGGAATGCGTCATGCAGCGTGCGAAGACTACCGCGCTGCGGCAGGCATCGACCTCGTTCATGATGCAGCTGATGCAGACAGGCGGATTGAGGTCCCATTACTGGCTCTGTGGGGCGCACGCGGCACCGTGGGCGCGCTATATGACGTTGTCGAGACATGGCGCGAAAAAGCCGTGGACGTGCGGGGATACGCGATCGACTGTGGTCATAGTCCGCAGGAAGAAGTACCGGCAGAACTGTTGTATCGGCTTGATGCGTTTCTCTGACCTTCGCGAAACAGATGGTGAGTAAAAGTTCGATTTTCACCGCATTACAGCCAGTTATGCTGTGAAAAGCAGACCCGTTCAATCCAGATGACGCGATCGCTGAAGATATCGATCGGCTGTGTGCGGATTCAGAGGTTACGGAGCGACCTCTGACCCGGATTAGCGGGAAGCGGCCGCATGTTCCAGATAGAGCCGCAGCATCGTAACGGCTTCCTTATCCTGGGCCGGGCGGGGGACCGAGTGATCCTGTGGCAGGGCAAAGATCGCCTTGACCAGATGCAGCAGCATCACGGCCCGTTCGTCATGTGGACCCGGAGGACCACCCAGCCGTGACAATAACTGGCTCATGCGCCCGATCAGCGCTTTGCGGAGCGTTCCTGTCCCATCTGGCAGGGTAATCCCGCTGTCGAGCAGGGAAAGGACGACTGAGCGTTCCGTTCGCAGACGCTGGATGATGTCCAGCAGTCCTTCTGCTGCATCACGTGGCGACAGCGGCGGATCGTGATCGACCAACTCATCCAGGGCATGCAGGAGCCGCGCGCCGTAGTGTTCGAGCACTGCGGCGGCCAGCACGTCCTTGGTCGGGAAAAAACGGTAGAGCGAACCGATTGCCGTGCTGGCGCGGGCAGCGATCTCGGTCATTGTCGCCGCCTCGTAAGATTTCTCGCCAAAGACCGTTGTCGCGGCCGTAAGGATCGCTTCAACGCGGTCGCGTCCGCGCTGCCGCTTGGGCGCGAGTGGTGATGAACGGGGCGGGCTTGACATAATGCGAGGGTACCCTCAACTTTCTTTTATGCGAGACAGTCCTCGCATAACCGATTTTCCAATGCCGGTCGATGTTTGACCCGACCATGTATCCAGATCCCGGAAGGCGCCGATCCGTGAACAGATTTGACCCGCGAACCACAGCCCTTGTCCTCATTGACCTGCAGAATGGCATACTTGCCCTGCCAACCGCCCCGCGGCCATCGTCGCAGGTGCTGGAGAGCGGTAAATCGCTTGCTGCCCGCTTCCGGGATGAAGGTGCTACGGTCGTACTGGTTCGGGTTGCGTTTGCGCCCGACTTTGCCGACGCGCCGCCCGGTCCCGCCGACCAGCCCTTAAGCCCGCCGGAAGGCGGCCTGCCAGCGGATTGGGCGCACCTGGCGGATGGGCTGGTAGCACCCGGCGATATCGTCATCACCAAACATCAGTGGGGGCATTTACAGGCACGGAACTGGACCTTCAGCTTCGCAGGCGGGGCATCCGGACGGTCGTGCTGGGCGGTATTGCTACGAATTTCGGGGTTGAATCCACCGCACGGCATGGCTGGGAACTTGGCTATCACATCGTCATTGCCGAGGATCTCTGCACCAGCCTGTCAGCAGACCTTCATGATGTTTCCATCCGCTCGATCCTCCCGCGGATTGCACGCGTGCTGCCTTCCGATACAATCGTGTTTGGCGGTTAAGCGGTGAGGGTAGGGCCATCAGCGTGGCTGCTGACCGGGCGATGGGGCGTACTGGCGCTGCTTTCGCTGGTTTTTGGTATGCTTCTGACCGTCTTACGCCTGCCGGCCGCGCCGCTGCTGGGACCACTGGGGGCGGCGGTCGTACTGGCCACACGGGGTAGCGCGGTCCGTATTCCCCGCTGGGTCTTTCTCGGCGCTCAGGGCGTAGTTGGGGTCATGATCGCCAGCTATCTTTCAGCCTCGATCTTTCACGAAATGGCAGCCAGTTGGCCGGTCTTTGTTGCCGGTACGTTTTCTACCCTGTCTGCGGCAGCCCTTCTCGGCTGGCTGCTGACACGCTCGCGCCTGTTACCCGGCAATACCGCGATCTGGGGTTCGTCACCCGGTGCGGCCACGGTCATGACCCTGATGGCGGAATCATACGGGGCGGATATGCGGCTCGTCGCCTTCATGCAATATCTGCGCGTGGCGTGCTGCGCTGTCATTGCGGCTGTTATTGCGCGCGTGGCCGGAACGCCGTCCGCCCCGCTGGTCGTGGCACAGACCCTCTCATGGCAGGGTGCTTTACTTGCGCTTGTGATCGCGCTGGCAGGCAGCGCCTTGGGCACCCGTCTGCGCGTGCCGGCCGGGGGACTGCTTGTGCCCATGGGGATCGGGATGGCCGCAAGGCTTGGCGCCCATCTGCCGATCGAACAGCCGCATCTTCTGCTGGTCGCGGCCTATGCTCTGGTCGGGTGGGGCATCGGCATGCGGTTTACGCCAGATGTGCTGGCTTATGCCGGACGTGTCTTTCCACGTGTGCTGGGTTCCATCCTCGCGCTGATTGCGGTGTGTGGCGGCTTTGCATTGGTGCTGGCCCGGCTGGCGCATGTGGATCTGCTGACGGCTTATCTTGCAACCAGCCCTGGTGGAGCTGATTCCGTCTCCATTATCGCTTCGACCACAAAAGTGGACATGCCTTTCGTCATTGCCATGCAGGTCGCCCGGTTTTTCTGCGTTCTGGTCACCGGGCCAGCTCTGGCACGTTTTCTATCTCGTAGGTCGTCGGCAAAGGGGTAACAGGTCGTATCGCGAGAGACACATGGGAAACAGGTGGCAGGGAAAGAGGGAGTTGCCGAAGGCCAGTGTGACAGATCCTTCCATCGCAAACTCGCTGGTGCTGAAACTTGACGACTGTTTCCGGTGGATGACGGGAGCAGCCATTTGTTCACCAAAGTATCCGCCTAAGCCGTCTGTCTGTTTACGGAACGTCCAGCAGACAGACGGTTTCCGCCTCTTTGCAGACATTAGGTGCTTTGTTTGCCTGACTGCAAAGCCGACATGAAGCCAATCCTGATCCAGCGGCACACCCGTTGGCTGGTCAAATCACACGCTTTCTGCTACTAACACCGATAAATTAGAAGTAGATTATTTACACGAATACACCCACGCACATCCGATAATTGCTCGATATCGATGCCCCGTGTCGGGTAACGACTGTGATGCGATCCTGTTTGCTTTTATCGAGGTTCTTTGCAACCGAAAGTGAGGTCAGATGCTCAAAAGCTTCCGTAAGAATGCGCAAAACAGATCGTCACATACTGTAGCTCTTTCTGAAGAAGCTCTTTCTGAAGACGATGACCTGACACTTCGCCTGGGCCTTGGGCGCTTCGCCAAGCCAGAGCACCTTGAAGCTGCGCGCGCGACGGTTATTGGCTTGGCGGATCGAGAGCGCTGGTTGCAGTGCGATTGTTCAAAAGAACAGCAGCCAATCATGGTACCGGTCAGAGGAGAACGAGCAACGTTCCGTCTGAAGGAAGGCAGCGCCGACCATGACGTCGAATGCGATTTCGCCCGCCCTCCAGGTTATCAGCGTAGCATCAATCGCTCGCTCAGCCGAGTAGAGGGGAACATCAATTTAGGTTCCCGGCGCGCCCGGCCGCCTTCCCGCCCGCGCGGTATCAGGCAACGGCACTCGCATTCTGCTGAGAAGCGCTCCACGCTCGCGCGCCTGTTGATGACGCTGATAGACCGGGCGGCACTCAATCGCCTTGAACTTCCTAGGCGGGTGCGTGACCAGGAATCGCAGAAATTCGTCTGGAGGAGAAGCCTGTCCTTGAGCGACCAGCTCGCGGCCATCCGGTCCGCGGCGAACGGAATCGAGGTGTCTCCAGGAATTCAAGCTTCCCGTTTTCTTAAAACGGACACCGCCTATTTTAACGATCTGAAAGATAGCCTGCTTCAAAGCCGGGACGAGTTTGGAGACTATATCCCATTTGGATTGATGCTCTTCATCGCCAGCCATACTGATGGCAACGAGATATTTCCGGTTGGGGACGGACGTTGCCCAATTCCGTGTGGAAACGCCAGTGTCAGGGTTTTTGGCGAGGAACCAAGGACTGTTGAGCAGACGGCGCGTTCGCCCTACATCGCTTTGTGCCTAATCAGCGAAAACGCATCCGGAGACGGCATGGAGGTAATCCGCGCTTACCTGCATCCGTGCCTACATAAAGGCAGTTTATTTCCTGTCGACAGCAACGCTGAGCGTTCTACGTTCAAGGTCATCGACAAGGCTTGCGAATGGGTAGCGGGCAAACAACAAGGCCTGAGCTTTGATCTCGAGAAACCCTTGTTTTCGCTCGCGCCTGTTGAAGACGACAACGATAACGCGGAGACCTGCACCTTCTGTTGTATCCCCGACTTTATCCTGCACTGTACCCGAGATCAGCAACAGGAGAATCCCCTGGAAATTATTATCGAAACCATGGGCTTCGAAAACGACCAAAATTATTCAGCACGAAAAGAGCGCACGCACCCCGAGATGAAGATGCGTACTGGAATCCAGCACCTGCTGCTGCATCGGCCGCTGGGCCAAAACCTAGAACAAGAAAACTCTAGCCTTCTGAGAAGAATTGGCAGAATTGCGCTCAAATGGGGTGAAGATGGCTGAAGACCATGCGAGCGGATCACCAAGAACCCACGTCCAACCAAAACAGCAGTGGTTTCAGGCGGCAGTACCAACTTTGCAACAGAGCCTCAAGCGCCCGACAAGCAAATGTCAGCTTTCTGGTATTCCAAGTTAACCGCTGACTTTCCGCTTACGCCTCATATCAGTCACAGAAGCGTCTGAATGCCTTTCGGAATAGAAGACGTAAAAATTGGCAACGCTGCTTTGGAGGAACGCAAAAAGAGAGAATTCAACTTATGCGTCAGTCTTACATAAAAAGTTTTCAGAAAAATAATTATTTATACTATTGGATTTTAATTTTTTATCGAGATCACACGCAATGCCCACAATACGATCCATATCTGGAGTTTTCTCGATCCTATCAAGTCTCTTAACAGAGTTTTCTTGAATGATAGAAGTAGTTTTCTCCCAGTAATTCGTTCCTTTAATATCTTGATGAGTTTCCATTAGTCTTGCCAATGCTCCTCCCGATTTTGATTTAATAATTCCAGGACAAGATCGACAAAAATTAAATAATTTTTCGTCGCTGGTGGCAATCCAGACATCCATAGTTATTTCCGTGAAATTTGATACCTCACTCGTAGAGTCAACGATATCCGCAGCATTTAGTATGCGAAGATCCATGGCCCCATTTAAAGCCATTTTCATTATTTTTTTTGGACCGTTAAGTTCTTTGTTTTTCTTGATTTTGGAAAAGTTTTTTCTAGTATCGACAATTCTACAACGTAAATTTTCTGTTATTCCTTTTTCGGGCGCGAATACATATCTTGCTATATTTAATTCCTTTAGACTAACCAAGTCTAAGCAATCAGAGACAAATTTTAAATATGATTGAAATTTTTCTACTTCTGTTAGTTCTTTGAATTCGTCTATAATATGGATTGCAATTAAAGAAGCATAAGAACACGCCATAAGACTCTGGTATATGGGATCAATATCTTCGAAAAAATAATCTGAATTATTTTCTTCGGATATCTCTACCTTTGTAGCATTCGGATCATCAGAAAAACTCGGAAGATAATCTTTAACAAATAAGTTGAATGCGCTTTCGATTGACTTCTTTCTGTTTGCAGGAACCTCCTGATAGGCAGATGCAGGAGCTAAGAAAACGTTTTTAGATTTTCTGTTTTTAATTATTTTTACAAAATCAATTACACCAGCTTCTTTGAGCTTTTTATGGCGAATTCCGCTTTGATAAGCATCCTCAATGTCAATCAATATATTCGTATCCAATATAATATTTGTAGCATAATTTTTTTTGTAATTCGAATAGATGATTTCTGGTGTTATCTCGACTAACCCACTATCAGTATAGCTTGACTTAAATGTATGTATGAGTTTTGACATTTAACATTGGCTCCATCTATTTTGGAAAAGAATGATTGGGATATCATTCGTCGTCAAGATAACGTCTGATTTTTGTCTAATCGGACTGATTGCGGACATTCCGCTTACCCCCCAAAGCTGCTTGTCTGCTAGGCAATCTTGAGCAGACGGGTCGCAGTCGCCCTCACGGCAGACATTCAGTTGGTGATGGTGTTTCTCCGAAAGCCGACATCAGCTTCTCCTTGGGCGAGGGTTCACTGCGAGGATCAATCGGCTTTCCTGCTTCCGACCTTTCGCAATAGGAAGAGGCAGAAGCTTGTGCGAGACGGTTTCACAACTGCTCAGTTGTGAAACCGTGGTACCTTCAAAAAGGGTGGAAACCGGGATGGCTGTACTTGGATAAGCAGTTGCTTCTCGCCGGGCCTAGAGTGGTCAACTCGCGACGACGCGTTGGCGGAAATCCTGCTCATTAATTCTGGCACGCCGCCCGGTCGGCTCCAACGACGGCCCTTGGGTCGCTATCGTTAGGGATTACTTTGAGCTGAAGCGCTTTTTACCGCCTGTTATGCATCGCCCTTGCCGCGCCGAGACAGCTCGGCGACCCACGGCGAATAATTGCGCTCCTGAAAGACGATTGCGAGTTCCTTGCGTGGCCGGGTGACACCCACATAGAAGAGCCGCCGGGCTTCGCGAAGCGAGCCGGGCGATTTCTTGTCACGGTTGGACGGTATGTCGCCGGCGTTCATGCCGAATAGGATCACTGCGTCAAATTCGCGCCCCTTGGCGCTGTGTAACGTGCTCAAGCTGACGCGACCGCTGCCCTCGATCCGGCCTGCGAAGACGTTGAGCGGCATGTCCTTGTCTTGTGTGGGATTGGTTCGGGAAATCAGGTCTGCGAGTACTTCCCACTCCTGCTGGGGATTGCGCGCAACCTTGCGCCAAGGCGCGAGCAACTCGCACGAAAAGCGCTGGAGCCAGACATGTGCGCTATCGCTTGCGCCGATACCGCTGCGTAGGAAGGCTATGAGCTGGCGGGAGACGGTCTGCTCCTCAGCATCGCTCACGCGACCGTCAAACACGAGCGCCAGCGCTTGGCCGAGCAGGCGTGCATAAGGTGGGTCGGCCTCGTGCCAGCCGCCGGTGACCCAAGAGGCGCAGCTTTCTACGAAGCGAGCGAGGCGTGAACTCCGCTTGATGAGCGCATTGCCGTCTGTGCGGACATAGGGGATGGCCTGCTCGTCGAGCGCGGCGGCGACCTTGTCGCCGAGCCAAGCTGCCCGGTAGAGGATCGCAACCTCCTCATGCGGGTAACGCTCGAGCAATTTGGGAAGAACGCTTGCAGCGATCGCGCCGGCTTGGGCATCGTGCCCGCCTTTCACTGTCCAGAAGGCGAGATCGCCTTCTGGAGCATCGTCGAGCCCGCGATAGTCGCGCTCTTCACCGAGCGCGCCGAGCGAAGCACGAATGATCTTCGCGCCCGAACGATAGTTGAATCGCAGCCGTACCTCGCGGACATCCGGCCGCGCTAGCAGGCTCTGAAGTAGTTCGGGATTGGCGCCGGTGAAACCGTAGATCGACTGGTCGGCATCGCCGACAGCGAACAGACGCATGCCGCCCTCGAAGCAGAGCAGTAGGACAAGCTCATGGAGTGCGTGGCCTAGATCCTGATATTCGTCGACGAATAGAACGGGAAAGCGTGCGCGCAAGGCGTCGCGGATCCAGGCGTGCGACTGGATCATACGAAAGGCGATGAGCGGCATGTCGTCAAAGTCGATGAGCCCGCGGTTGCGCAGCTCCGTTTCGTAGGCCTCGATGAACTGGGCGAGCTCTGGATTTTGGCCGCGCCAGTCTGGCAACGCACGATCGACGTTACGTCGCCTCTTCTCCTCGGCGAACTTCCACCGGTCGTGCGGGTTGAACTGGTCCTCGCCGAATACACTTCGATAGGCAATCTCGACCGCTGCGCGCCGCTCGACCGTATCCGCCACGCGAAACTCAGCCGGCAGCAGCCCAGGGATGCAGCGCGCATAGGGCGTGATCACCTGAGTAAGCGCGAAGCTATGGACGGTGCCGATGAAGCTGCGCTCGCTCGCATGAATGCCGAGCCGCGCAAGGCGGATCTCGAGCTCGATCGCACATTCGTTGTTGTAGGTGATACAAGCGACCCCGCGAGGATCGACAACGTCTTGGATAAGCGCGCGAGCCATCGCGGTGGTGAGAGTCTTGGTCTTGCCGCTGCCCGGCCCCGCCAGCACGATGCAGTGACCACGCTCGCGCACAGCGACGCCTTGTTCGAGATTGCGGTCGAGTTCGGCCAAGGCCTCAGCGAGCGCCTTCCTGTTAGACACGGTCGGCGACAAATTGGATGGCAGCGGTGATATAGGCCGGCGGGAGAACGCCAAGTGGCATCTTCTTCGCAAGCTTGGCGCTGAGGCGCCCCTTGCCGATATCAGCGACCATGGCCAGCAACTGAGTCGGCTCGACCGGCGTCCCGGCGCGCCAAGCGGCGATCCGGCGCGTTCGGACTGCGCCGAAGCCCTGTTCGTCGAGAATGTCGAGCAGCGCAGTCTGCAGGCCCGGCGTCGCCGCCACGGCGACCTCGAAGGTCTGGTCGTTGAGGAAGTAGCCGATCTTCGCCCAAGCGGCACTGAAGTCGGCGAAATCCGAGAGTTCCCAATTAAGCCGGTCGGCGGGCGTCATTGGGGGTTGGCCGGAGATTGAACAAACATCGTCGCACAGGTTCAGCACACGGGTGAGCCCGAGTGGCAATTTAGTGCCGTCAAGCGGATCCCAGTCGGTGATGACCGCGAAGGGCAGCCCCAGGCTGACCGCAAGCTTCACATAGGGGCTGAAATTGGCGCCCGCAACGTTGCAGACGGTGATGCCGAGCCGATCGAGCTTCTTGCCGAGTGCATCGGCGAAGACTGGCACGAGCGTCTCCTCGGCATCGCCCTCGACGAAGAGCACGCCGCGCGCGAAGAGGAGCTCCGAGCGGGTCGCGGTCAGATAGCGTTCGACATCGTCGAGCTCGTCCGGCGTAACCGGCAGCGCGGCCAAAGAATAAGCACGGGTCGCGCCGGCATGCGACCGCAGCTGAACGATCGAGCGGAGCGGCGCGACCGCCGCCAAGGTCGGCGAGTGGCTGGTGACGATGAGCGCTTGGGCTGGATCGCCGGCATTGAAGAGCTTTTCGAACACCGCGCGCTGCAGTTGGGGATGGAGATGAGCTTCGGGCTCCTCGATGCTGAGCAGCGAGAAATTGCGCTCGTTCTTGGCACGTCGCCAGGCGAACTCGGCGAGCTTCAGTGCGATGAGCGCGACATTGGCGGAGCCAAGGCTGGCTTCGGAAAGGGTGCGCTTGCCGCCGTCGATGAACATCGCGATTGCGCGGAACAGGCGCAGCGGGTCGGCAGGCGCGAAACGCAGGCGCGCGTCAATATCGTGGGCAGAGCCAGCTAGGTCGAGAATGCCCAATCTCAGCGACGCCTCAAGCATTTGGACTGAAGGGAACGCCTCAAGCTTCTTCGTCGCGGTTTCGAGATCGGCGGCGACACCACTCAGTTCGGCTTGGCTGACGGCGGCAACCGCATCCTCAAGCAGAGGCCGGAGGGGCGAACTGCGCCATGAACCTAGCTGGCCTTCGGCGTCTCGCAAAGCGTCGAGCAGGTCGATCGCGATCCGTCGGCGCACACGTGGTTGAACGGCACGAGCCTCATCGCCGCCGCCGTAGACCAGAAATTCACAATCCTCGCTCGATTTCGGCGGCCCGATAACGTCCGCCTTCTTGCGAAAAACATAACTCAGCCGCGCGGTGCCCGGATCGGCCGCCGTTCGAAAATCGGTCAGAAGTGCGATTAGCGCATCATCATCGTCAAAGCCTGAGAAATCGACATGCACTTCGATCGCCGGATTGCCAGAGTGGTCGCAGCCGTCCCAAAAATCGGTCAGCTTAAGCTGACGCGCTGCATCCGAAAGCGTGGGGTCGAGAACCAAGCGGAACCCGAACAAAAGATTGCTCTTGCCCACACGATTCTCGCCCAGCAGCACGACATTGCCGGCGAGCGCGATGTCGACTGCCTGGAAATTGCGAAAGTTGCGGATGCTCAGCTTAGCCAGATGCACTATCTCTCCTTCCGCGGTCGGTTATTGGTTGTACGCTGAGCGCAGGCTTTAGTGCTGGAGGCCAGAAGTCAACCACGTCCTCGAGATTCGCTAGTGGATGTCGGATGCGGGCCTAGAGTGTCACAACCGGAAGGTTATGATATTGCACATTAATGCACGGTTTTCTGCAGCTTCACCGGTATCAAAAGCTCGTGTCAGAATATCCGCCTACGGGATAAGCGACTATTCACTCCGATGACTGAGATGGAAGGACGTTGCCGACGGTCTGCTTCCAACGGACCGATTGGCAGCTTTCGATCACTCCTCACCAATTACCGACATACCGCTTTCCCTCCCAATCAGACGTTCCATTCCAGCTGTTCATGCGCGGAAAATTATCGTCGAACAAGGAGGGCATGATCTCCGAAGCGCGTATGTCTGCCGGTGCCTCGTGCCTGCCTGACCAGGTCACCAATAATCTGCTGCGCCTCCACAGGAGCGCCCTGCAGCAGGTCCCGGAACATGGAGGACGTCAGGGTGGAGTCCGTTTTCGTCAGGAGACTGACAGTGCCCTTCACTGCGGCATCCCGCAGGGGATAGCCGGCAGCGGCAGCCGTTGACGCACATTCATGGATGACCGCTTGCGCAAAGGCCCGACCTGCTGGCTGGCTGGCGACATCCCCTACGGTTCCGCGCATCAGGCAGCAGATGCTGCCCAGGGAGGCGAGCAGAACCCATTTGTCCCACATGTCCTGCAGGATGTGGGTGGAACACACCGTTTCAAATCCGGGACCCGACAGGATTTTCGCAATACTGCGCGCCGCTGGCGTCTCACTACCTTCTCGTGCCCCCACGGAAAGCCGGGGGAGGGAACCCGTCTGGATAATGCGCCCCTGCGTATCAAGCTTGCTGACGATAAAGCACGTCCCCCCATGACCGCGGCAGGGCCAAAACGGTCTGCCAGAATATCAAGATGCTGCATGCCGTTGAGCAACGGGACAATCCGTGTTCGCGATCCCACCGCAGGCGCAAAATCGTTCATTGCACCCGTCAGGGAATAGGCTTTTACGCTGAGCAGGATGATGTCGTAGGGACCCTCAATCCCACCGGCCATCACCATCCGGGGGGCGATGGTGACGTTGCCAACGGAACTGATCAGGCACAGGCCCCCGGCACGGAGCTGCTGCAGGCGCCTTTCGCGCACCAGAAAGGTCACGTCATGCCCGGCGTTGGCCATGCGCGCGCCAAAATACCCACCCACGGCGCCGGCGCCGACAACAAGAATTCTGGAACCCATCACGCTGTTTCCTCTCCTTGATCCGCCCTGACGTGTTGCGGTTGAAGGCGAGTTGAAGCGCTCTGGCGGCAGGGGTCAAGACAGGCTCAAAATCTCGATCTTCCCGGGTGCCGGGCCTTGATGCTGGCTTCGTCGATATAGGTCTCGACGACCTGAAGGCTTTTGTGCCGCGAGAAGCGCTTCAGCTCCAGGAGATCATACCCGTCTTTCGCCCCCGTGGTGATGGCCCCGCGGCGCAGACTGTGCCCGCCAAAGTCCCCCTCAAGGTGGGTGTCACCGCAGCGTTTGCGGATGATGTCCGTGACTGCCCGGTCCGACAGGGCGTGCGGCCCGATCCTGGGCGGGGTTCCGACGGGAGTGGTTCCCGCCCTGTGGCCCCGCGCGGACCAGATGCGCCGGAAGACCGGACCTTCCGTGATCCCGGCCTGCCGGAGCCAGGTCTCGTATGCCAGAACCGGGCAGTTCCGGGTCAGGCCCCGCGGGATGCCGATCAGCGCGCCTTTGCGCTGGGGATCGCCCTTGGACCGGCCCAGCCGGATCTGCATGCCATCCTCGTCCACCGTGATGTCGTCCACCTTCAGTGCGGCCAGTTCGGAGCGCCGGAACGCGCCGGCAAAACCGAGCAGAAGAATGGCCCGATCCCGCGCACCGACCAGATCATGGGAACTGATGGCCGCGACGACCCGGACCAACCTGTCCCAGGTGAGCGCGGTTTTCTGGCGGGGCAGGACCTCCTTTGCCTCCCGCCGGATGCCGGCAAGCGTTGCGGTCACCATCGGATGGGCGGTGGGTACGGCAATCTGCGCCAGGTGGTGCAGGTAACGCAGGGCGGCACGATGCAGGTCGATGGTGCTGGTCCTGCGCCCCTGCAGCGCCATGTCGGCCAGATAGGCGGCAACATCCTCACCGCGGGCCGGCAGGGCGGGCAGGGCATGACCGGCCGCCCAGCGACACCAGGACCGCACGGCCGCGCGATAGGTGCGTAGCGTGTTCTCGGCCTTGCTGCGGTGCATATAGGCATCGGCGGCCTGACGGGCCGTAGCCAGGCGGCCATCATGTTCGGGGACGGGTTGTGCCGAGACGACGGAAAACCATTGCGCGACGGCAGCGGCTGGCTGGCCGACGGGCGCAGGGGGCGCTGCGTCTGCCGTCCCGGGACAGGGTACGGGCTGGAGCGGCCGGAACCAGGCCAGAAAGCTGGGCATGCCATCATCGATTTCCAGTCCGACAGCCAGTTCGAACCCCGATGGAACATCGGCCACATGGTCCTGAGCCATCTGCTGGGCAGCCGACGCATACGGCACGTTCTGGGCGAGGGGGTATCCGGGGAATAGGTCCCGTCCGGCAATTCGATGCCCGCCAGAAGCAGGGGCAGGGGCGGGGTGAACCGCGCGGTCGAGAGGATTTCGCGCCAGCGCGCCGGATCCTGTGTCTCGGCCAGACGCTGTCGTGTCAGTGGGTCAACGCGGGCGTGCAGCGCGGCCTGCGCTTGCCTGCTGGTGCCGAGGATCCGGACGTCGCTCAGCATGGCAGGGTTGCCTGCGCGTATGACCCCTGACGGTCACCTAGGCAGCAGGGAAGGAGTCCGCAGACAGGCGTGGCGAAAAGGCTCGGAAACAGGCGCATTTCGGGATTTTAGCAGGCATTTTGGAAATTTTCGTCTACTTCCGACAAGATAACTTATCGGAAATAGGAGTTTGATCAGTCGGATTTTGCTCGGCAAGGAGGGGAGGGAGCAGAAAGTCCGGAAAACCAAACCTTTCAGGATCACTTTGACGCTTTTTCGTTCTTTAAAAATCATTAACGTGATACGACATTTTGCATGAAACGGGGACGCCTCAATTTGGTCTGGATCAGGCGGCGCGTTTGCCCGCTGACGGTGGGCAGGCGGCCTGCTTTGGACGCCCGCCCGGTGCCGACCCGCAGGGATTTCGGGGCGGAAAATCGTGGATCCGATCAGAATGGCTGAGACCGGCCGACTGCTGCAGGCCGCGCGGTCGCCGGTCGGCCTGTCGCCCGCTACGGCGCGGGCCTATGCGGCCTCCTGGCGCGCTTTCGTCGGGACCCGGCCCGTCGACGGCTGCTTTCCGGTCGGCCAAGCTGTAGTGGCAGCGTGGCTGGACGCCCGGGCGAAGGCGGGACGGCCGCGGCAGAGCCTGGTGGTGGATCGCGCGGCGCTGACGGCGTGGTGTGCCGCCAATGGCGAGGGCCTCGATGTCACCCTGCCCGCTACGCGGGTGCGCCGGACCGGGGCCGGGGTCGATGCGGCGTCCCTGCTGGCCGCCGCGCGACGCTGTGGGCCCGATTTGCCCGGGCTGCGCGACCGGGCTTTGCTGCTGCTGGCGGCCACGCTGGACATCGGCGCCGAGGCGTTGGCCCGGCTGACGGTGGAAGACATCAGCGACACAGCAGACGGCATGACCGTCGCCCTGCTGCGGCCCCGGTCCGGGCGCCACCAGCTGCGTCGCCTGCGGCGGCGCCGGGATCCGGAGGTCTGTCCGGTGCGGTCCTGGGCCGCCTGGCGCGATGCCGCGCAACTGCGCTGGGGGGCAGGGTTCCGGGGGATCGATGCGCATGGCACGGTCGGGGATCCGCTTTCGGTGCCGGGGATCCGGTTTGTGCTGGACCGGGCGCTGGGGCGCCCGGATCGGCCGTCCCCACGGGCGCGCCGGACAAAATCGGGATCCCCGCCAGAGTCCTCAGGCCGGACGCCAGCGCGTCAACGCATGCTGAGACCGGCCCCGGACTGGATCCGGACGACGTTCACGGTAAGCGGTCCGGTGGACGCGGTGGCCCGGTTCCGGGCGGCGGCCCAGGGCCCGGGGATCATTCCCTGGCAGGTGGATTTCGACTACGAACAGGCCCGCCTGCTGGCACTGATGGCGGGCATGGGGGCGCAGGCGGTAACGCTGGCCCGGTTGCTGCGGCAGGCATCCGAGCGCCTGCATCAGATTGCCCTGCAGCATCAGGCGGCAGGCACGCCCGCCTGTGCCTTTGACCTGCATCGGCTGGTGCCAGTTCCCGGTCCCGTTCTGAAAGCCGGGTCGGACTCCCGCTCGGCGGCAGCCTGGCTGCAGGCGCAGTGGGGCACATTACTGCCGTTGCGCCGGGTAGAGGTCGAAGCCGTGCGCGACCAGCGCGCCCGCCGCAGTGCCCGGCTGGTCTACAACTTCTGGTCGGCGGAGTGGACGCCGTGGCAGGCGCTGGACCGGGTACGGACGGATTGGCCAGAGCTGGTGTTCGACATCCGACCGCAGTACGCGCGTGCTGGTACCGGGAAGACCGCCGATGCCGCCTGACGAGGACGAAGACTGGGGTGATCCGCCGCGTCGGCTACCGCGCCCGTTGGTACCGGAGTTTCATGTCGAGGGGTTTGACGGGCCGCTGGACCTGCTGCTGGATCTGGCGGAACGGCAGCGCCTGGATCTGGGCGTCCTGTCCATCGCGGACCTGGCGACCCAGTTTGTCGCTGAGGCGGAGCGACTGGCCCGCACGACGCCGCTCATGCAGCGCGCGGACTGGGTGATCTGGATCGCCCGGCTGGTGTTCCTGCGCTCGCGGCTACTGTTTGCCACGCAGGCGGAAAAACAGCTTGCCGAAAAAGAGGTGCGCCGGACGGTCGGCCAGATCGAGGGGATGCTGGAGATGCGCGCAGCGGCAGACTGGCTGGAAGCGAAGCCACAGCTTGGGGTGTCGGTTTTTGCGCGGGGCAGGGGCGCCGTGAAGAGCGGCGTTTTGGGAAGGCAGGGGACGTATTTCAGTCTAATGGAAGCCTGTCTCGGTACGCTGGAGCACGAATTGGCACGGGTCGAGACATCCGTCCCGATCTATCGGATCGATGTGCCCTCCTACTGGCGTGTGAGCGATGCATTGGCCTTTATCCGAGCGAAAATGAGAAACGGAACTTTCCGGAACATATGGGGCTGTGTTCCCGCGATGGCGTCTACCGAGCCTGAGGGAACGATTGGTCGTCGAACGGCTGTGGCTGCGACATTTGTGGCTGGGCTGGAATTGGTGCGGGCGGGAGATGCGTCAATCGATATGATTAAATTTCCCGTGGCGTGATGTATAGCGGTTGCAGACTCTCAGGAATGGTCAGGATCTCGCCATTAGATCCGCTTTCGCATGCGAAGGAATGGGACTACACGACTGAGTTTATGCTACACTGCGTATTGCTCATGAGAAACCGCGTCTGTCTAATGAAGTATCCCTCAATATCCTGCGTGGGATTACCGATGAGTCCCGTGCGAGAGAGATGCGACGATACTCGCGCCGGTACGGGCTTTCTGGCACATAACCCGAAGGCCGTAGGTTCAAATCCTGCCCCCGCAACCAGAAACACCCTCAAAACCCCGCTAAGTCCTTGACTTGGCGGGGTTTTTTGTTGCGCCACACACCACGCGCCTATCAAATTCACCATTATTTCAATGACTTGGCTCCCGTAGGTTCAAATCGGGGTCCATGACACCCGCAACCAACTGCTTCGTAAGTAGGCGTAGATGGGCGTGCCCCGGCGCACGCGGGCGCAGTACAAAAAAGGGTAGGGGAGAGGGCCGCAGTCGGGGTCACACGTACACTCCCGAAATGATGGCCCTGTTGGGATGACGGCTATGCGGGGGAAGCGGAAGGTCCAGCTACGGTTCATCTGAAAGCGTAACCGGACACGTCAGGCTGTCAAAATTATGCCAGGACAGGAAGACGGCCGGTATCATTACACGCACTTTCCCGCACTGAGGCGCAGGCAGGATTTCAGCGCACGCGCGGGTCTGGCGTCCGCCCTGCTGGGCTTCCTTTAGATGGCGTTCGCGGCAATCGGGACGGCCGCGACAAGTGCGCTGCCCTACACCAGCACGACATCGCTCGGCCTTGTGCTTTCGACGGCCATTGGTTTTAGTCTGATTATCTTCCTGCCGGTCGCCATACGTCAGCGTGCCTGAAGACGAACAGCGCAGGATCCTGACTACATCGGCCAGGAGACGCCAAATCTGCCCCGTCTCCAGCACTCGTTTTCACGCAGTATTTAGCAAGCTGGTGGTGTGGAATCAGCTACGCTTCAGTACCGAGGCCGCGAAAGAGAAGTGCGAGAATTCGCCTTATCTGCGCCTTCCCGTCTGAAGTGGGTGAAATTCGTAGTAGCAACGCCAGTAGCGTCAAGACATCTTCAGGATGGACCTCCGACTGTATTTCGCCCCGTTTTTCGCATGCTTCCATTAATTGGCGGACCGCGCCGACCATGGGCCAATAGGTTTCCCGCAAATCTTTTTCGGAGATTGCCGAACTCAGCGTATCGGCAACGCCGTGTTTCACCTCGCCGAATTGGACAAAGCGATCGCACCACAGTCGCAAAGCTTGCAACGGCGGATGTTTGGTGAGCAGGTCTGGGGCCAGACCCACCAGCGCGTCAATTTCCTTGCGGTATACGCCCACCAACAACGCCTCCCGGCTTGGAAAGTGGCGGTAGAGCGTACCGGCGCCCACCCCGGCCGCTTTTGCTATGGCATTGAGAGACACCCCCGGATCTGCGGCGAATGCATCGCGCGCGATGTCAAGAATGCGGTCGCGGTTTGCCTGCGCGTCGGCGCGCAATCTTATGTCAGGATCAGCCATCATACCCCTTGACCAAACGGAGAGATCTCCGCTAATGAATAAGCGGAGAGTTATCCGTTTATTTACTCTGCGAGGACGCTCTGTGCAATATGTGAAACTCGGCCGCTCCGGCCTTGAAGTGTCGCCCGTCTGTATCGGTTGCATGGGCTTCGGAGACCCCGCGGTGGGTCATCCTCGCTGGTCGCTTGACGAAGAAGCCAGCCGCTCGCTGATCCGCCATGCGCTCGAAGGCGGCATCAACTTCTTCGACACCGCGAATCTCTACTCAAACGGAAACAGCGAGGAGATCGTCGGCAGGGCGCTCAGGGATTTCGTGAACCGGGACAGCGTAGTGATCGCCACCAAGCTTTGCGCGCCCATGCACAACGGTCCCAATGCGTTCGGCCTGTCGCGCAAGACGATCATGACCGAGGTGGACCACAGCCTGCGGCGGCTTGGCACCGATTACATCGACCTCTACCAGATTCACCGCCGCGATCAGACCACCCCCTGGGAGGAGACGCTGGAAGCGCTCCACGACCTCGTAAAAGCCGGCAAGGTGCGTTATCTCGGCGCGTCTTCGATGATGGCATGGGAATTTGCCAAGGCGCTGCATCTTCAAAAGACGAACGGCTGGACGCGATTCATCTCAATGCAGGACAATTACAACCTTCTCGCCCGCGAGGAAGAGCGTGAGATGCTACCGCTTTGCGCCGATGAGGGGGTGCAGACCGTCGTTTACAGTCCACTGGCACGCGGCCGCCTGGCGCGTCCCTGGGGAACGACCACCAGGCGAAGTGAAACCGAGCCCGCAGGCGCTGAGCAGAATGAGGCCACCGCCGCCGCCGACCGTCAGATCATCGATGCGGTTAACGCCATCGCAACCGAACGCGGCGTCAGTCCGGCGGAAATCTCGCTCGCCTGGCTGCGCCGCCAGCCCGTTGTTGCCGCCCCCATCGTCGGAGCGCTCAAGCCCAAGCACATCGACGATGCCATCGCAGCGCTCTCAATCGCCCTCACTGACGATGAAGCGAAGCGATTGGAAGCTCCTTATACGCCGCGTCGTGATGACCAGGGTATATCCGACCCGGCCGCGCTCGCCCGGGTCCTGGAAACGGTCAGCGGATTTAAAAAGGACACGCCAGATCTCATCGAAAGAAAGTAACCCGAACCGCCTGCTATCAGCACCGTTCCCGTTTCGGTCATAAACCGTCGTCCTTCTCTGCAGGCATCAGCCCGCGACTTCAAGCTGCGCAAGATCGGCAATCAGTCCCGGACCGGTCGGTTCCCATCCCAATGTCTGCCGCGTCAGTGCGCTGGAGGCCCGCATGTCGAAACCCGCGAACATCGCGAAGCGCCCGAAGAAAGTCGGTGCCTCATCCGGCAGGATCGATCGGACCGGCAGGTCCAGGCGACGGCCGAGCGTCTCGACGATATCGCGCATCGCCACCCCCTCTTCGGCCACCGCATGCCAGGCGGTGCCTGTCGCCCCCTTTTCGATAGCCAGTCTGTAAAGACGGGCAACATCGAGCACATGCGCCGCAGGCCAGAGATTGCTCCCATCGCCCACATAGGCGCAGGTGCCGTTCTGACGGAACGTCTCGATCAGCGGCGTGATGAGGCCCTGCTTGGCCCGGTCATGGACCTGCGGCAGACGCACCACTGAAGCGCAGATACCCTGCGAGATCAGCGCCAGCGTCGTCTGTTCGGACACGCGCGGGAACGGGAAGTCCGACGGAATCACATCCTTTTCGGTCGCCACCTGGCCAGGTGGCGCCAGTCCCGCCAGTCCTCCCGTGGCAAGAAACGGCTTGTTGGAGCCGGCAAGCGCGGACCCGATTGCCTCGATGGCGCGACGATCCGTTTCGCAGCTTGCCAGGAAGTTCGACCAGTCATGAATAAACGCCAGGTGAATCACGGCGTCCGAAGCCGCCGCACCCTTTTGCAGGCTGTCAAGATCCTCGAGCGCACCGTGCTGCACCTCAGCGCCTATGGCGGCAAGCGATTGAGCCCCCTCATCCGAACGGGCCAGACCAAGTACCTCGTGGCCGGCAGCGATCAGTTCCCTGACGGTCGGCATACCGATAAATCCGGTGGCGCCGGTGACGAATACACGCATGAGCTAAGTCTCCCGTTTTCAGATGAAGACAAATCTCGGTCCATGCCCTATTCTGGTAAAGTAGTGACCTTATCGTATTATAAAGATTAACAGGATGAGCGAGCACCAGCACGTCGAAAAGCGGCTCGGTACCTGGCTGAAAGATCGCCGCGCGAAGCTTGATCCGGCTGCCTTCGGCCTTCCCTCGGAACGCCGCCGCACGCCAGGTCTGCGGCGTGAGGAGGTCGCGCAGCGGGCCAACATCAGCCCGACCTGGTACACCTGGCTGGAACAGGGGCGTGGTGGTGCCCCATCAGCCGACGTGCTGGATCGGATCGCCCGCGCCCTCATGCTGACCGACGTCGAGCGCGAACATCTGTTCCTTCTCGGCCTCGGGCGCCCACCCGATGCGCGGTATCGCAAGAACGGCACCGTCACGCCGCGCCTGCAACGCGTGCTCGACGCACTGGATCCCAGCCCGGCGGTGATCCGGACCGCAACCTGGGATGTGCCAGCCTGGAACCGGGCGGCGACCATCATGCTGGGGGATTACGGCGCCCTGCCGCCGGCGGAACGCAACATCCTGCGGATCATCTTCCTCGACCCGCGCTCCCGCGCCATGCAGCCCGACTGGGAAAGCATGGCACGCTACGTGGTGAGTGCTTTTCGGATCGAAACAGCGCGTGCCGGCGCGGCGGATGAGGTCACTCCCCTGGTGACGGCACTCTGCCGGCTCAGCCCCGAATTTCATACGATGTGGCATGAGAATAGCGTCACCGAGGCACCGGTCGACATCGTCAAGCACATCGACCATCCGGTCCTCGGCTCCTTCGCCTTCGAACATTCCACATTTTCGGTCGATGGCCGGCCAGACCTGACGCTGGTCGTCTACAACCCGGCAACACTGGCGGACGCCGAAAAGCTCGGGGAAGCCGTCCTGTCTCACCGTAGCGTAGCAGGTGTGTAGTGGCTTCTGTCCGAATATTTATCGCCTGAAATACCAATTCCAGCCGTTTATCCGGGAAAACAACATCTGACACCAAAAGTAAGGTTCTTTACCGCCCAGATTTCGTAATCAATCAATACAATGTTGGTGTAGTATACTAATTTACTGAAAGGATCGATCTAATTTCGTCTGCCTGTTTATAAATCCGGAAACATGCCTCCACCCCCTCTCAGATTAACTCCCGTGATATAAGCTGCAAGCGGGCTTGAGAGAAAGACTGCCGCGTTCGCTATATCTTCCGGCGTTGCAACATAGCCAACAGAAACCTGTGCAAAAATTGGCAGAACGGCAGCCTCGATCTCGGGTCATGGCGTATCTTTCTCCGCCAGTCCCCGTTGGGCTGCTACCTCCTGGAAACGGGTGATCGCCAGAAGCTGTCCAAGACCAGCGTGACAATGAGGCTCGACATCCGCAGCTTCCACATGATGCTCCGCATGCACGCGCACTGGACGTAGCTCTGTGGGCGGTGTGCGATCAGCAAGACTGCTGGCCTGCAGGGATCGGGATTGCTTCATCTGGCATATCCTCGATAGTCTATGGCATTCTGTCGAGCGCTTGATAAAAAATCAGCCTGTATAGTAGAGGGCATGACACGTTGTGCGAAAACGCTTCTGCCCTGGCTGATGATCTTCGGTGCCGGTATCTGCCTGCGTACCGGAATTGCGTCCCTCTCTCCCATCCTCGACCGAATCGCACGAACTCTTGCCATCTCCAACGCCGAACTGGGCTTGCTGACCACACTTCCAGTCCTATGCATGGGCGGTCTGTCTCCGCTTGGGCATATGCTGGAACGGCGACTTGGCCTGAGACGCTCCATGATAATGGCATTGGCGCTTCTGACGATCGTCCTGCTCCTTCGCCTTGATGGTGGCAGCTATGGACTGCTGCTTTTCACGGCCGTCGGCGTGGGCGTAGCCGAACCGGCGTCGTTCGCCCGCAAGATCGCGCAGCCGACCGCGTGCCTCGGCATCATCCGGGCGGCGTGACGCATAGCGCCACGTCTTCGGGTCCATGCCGATCAGGCGGCAAGCCCACCGCTGCGAGTAATCCCGTTCGGTCATCGCCCAGGTCACGGCCTCCCGCCGCAAACCGGGCGTCACGAGTTTTTTGTCAGCAGGTCCTTCAGCGTCGAGATGTCCATCACGCTCTCCGCCAGGAGCCGCTTCAGCTTCGCGTTCTCTTCTTCAGGAGCCTTGAGCCGTCGCGCCCGCCTAATGCTCCTTCAGGATCCCAATGATCTGGTCCTGCGTGAAACGTGATCTTTTCATCGTCTGTCTCCAGTGGACAGACCTTACTTCAAATCGAGGGCATTTCAGGGGGCTGGGTCAATCGGCCATAGGGTTTATTCTCCGGTAAACCCGGGGCAGTTCAGTTTCTGGAAGAAGCCGAGCTGGACTATTCCATCAGTCCTGGACAGGTTCTTGCCGGACATTCTGGTCAGATATTCATGCGGCTGAGGTTGACAAGCCAGTCACAGAACAGCTCAGCCTGGCTACTACGCGGTGTGCGGGCCGTCAGCACATAGCCCCTGCGGCTTCTGAGTGGTTTCTGCCAGACTTTGACCAGCACGCCGCTTTCCAGACAGGTATCAACCAGCGGCCGCCACCCCAGCGCGATGCCTTCCCCCTGCATGGCAGACTGCAGCAGCAGGGGATAATTGCCAAAAGTCCGGAAACGCGCCGTCTTCTGGCTGCCCCGTGCTGACAGATCCGGGTCCATCCGGGCAAACCAGTCCGTCCATGTAAACCACAGGTTCTCGTGTCCATTCAGGTGCAAAAGATGTGCACGTCCCAGATCAGCCAGTGTCGTGAAAGGGCCATAGGTGCGCGCGTAGGCGGGGCTGCATACCGGATAGACTTCCTCCTCAAACAGCGTAATGCGGTTTTCGCCTGATTTACGGACGGCAGCCTCAAACAGGATGGAGACATCCGCCGTTATCCCCAAGGGGGGCTGGGCCTGCAGCGCTTGGGTTGTCAGGATCTGGATTTTTACGCCCGGACAGATTTTTTCAAAATCCGGCAGGCGGGAAATCAGCCAGTTGGCGGCAAAACCATAATCTGTCAGCACATTCAGGGCCCTATCCCGGCTAACGGCCGTAGCCTGTTCTAGCGCGGTCCTGATGGTGGCCCGTGCTTCCGACGCCGCGGCGACCAGCGTGCGACCAGCCTCATTCAGCGCAACCCCGCGATGCCTGCGCATGAACAGCGGCATACCGACGACACGTTCGATATGGCCAATCTGCTGACTGACGGCGGGCTGGGTCATGCCCAGTTCGGCCGCAGCAGCGCTGAAACTGCCCAGACGGCCTGCCGCTTCGAGCACCCGCGCATTGCCCATCAGATAATCAACCGTGTAATCCGTCATAATTATTAATTATACAAGATATAAGAACAAAACAACATCACAAATCACATTTAATGTCGCATATTAAGTCCATAACACAAACCACTATCTTAGTTCGTTGTATATTCGTGAGAAGAGAACCATGCCCGAGCAGCAGCCCAACCGTCCCAATTTCCTTGTAGTGCTGGCAGATCAGTTAACGGCGGCGCTGCTGCCCGCAGTTCTGGGCGGTCGCGATCCATCGCCCGTCATCGTCCCCAACCTGACGGATCTGGCAGGGCAGGGCGTGGTGTTTGGTAACGCTTATACCAACAGCCCGTTATGCGGTCCGTCGCGGGCCGCGCTCATGAGCGGCCTCCTGCCCACCATAAGCGGCGTATATGACAATGCCTGTGAATGGCACGCCGATACCCCGACATTCGGCCACCGGCTACGACTTGCAGGGTACCGGACCATCCTTTCGGGCAAGATGCATTTTGTCGGGCCGGACCAGTTGCACGGGTTTGAGGAACGCCTGACAACCGACATCTACCCTGCCGATTTCAGCTGGGTGCCTGACTGGCTGCACCCGGAAATCCGGCCTGACTGGTACCATTCCATGGATTCAGTTCATCAGGCCGGTCCGGTCGTACGCAGCAACCAGATCGATTATGACGAGGAAGTCGCCTTCGCCACCCGCCGCAAGCTGTATGATCTGGCCCGTACGCGCGATGGGCGACCGTTCTGTATGCTGGTCTCCTTCACCCATCCACATGACCCGTTCAATATCGGGCAGGAATGGTGGGACCGGTATGCTGATGTCCCCATTCCGTCGCCTCAGGTGGACCTTGCACAGGATCCTCATCCCGCCGTTATCCGCATACGTGAGGCGTGCGGCATTGCGGCCGACCCAGCGACGCCACAGGCAGCCCTGCGTGCACGGCGGGCCTATTTCGGCGCGATTTCCTATATCGACCATCAGGTAGGACGGCTGCGCGCGGTGCTGCAGGAAACGGGGCTGGACCGCAACACGGTGATTGTATTCACCAGTGATCATGGTGAAATGCTGGGCGAGCACGGTCTGTGGTACAAGATGTCCTTTCATGAAGGGGCGTCGCGCGTGCCGCTGATATTCAGCGGCCTGGATTTTTTCCGTCCCCGCATCGTACGCGATGCGGTCTCGCTGGTGGATGTGGGAGAGACGCTGTGCACACTGGCGGGAGCGCCACCTGCACCCCGCACCGATGGCCGCAGCCTTGTTCCCCATCTGAATGGATTAGGCGGCCATGATGGCGTGTTTGGCGAATATTGCGGGGAAGGCACGACAGCGCCCGTGAGCATGATTCGCCGCGGGCAATGGAAGTTCATCCATACCCCCGGCGAACCCGACCAGCTTTTCGACCTGAACGATGATCCGGATGAAACCCGCAATCTGAATGGCAGCAATGCTGCGGTAGCCATACTGGCGGCCTTCAGGGAAGAAACGCACAAGAAATGGGATTATGCCCGCATTACCCGCGATGTCATTGCCAGCCAGAAACGGCGGCAACTGGTCAGCCGCGCGCTGGCGATGGGGACCTGTACGCACTGGGACTACCAGCCCCTGCCTAATGCCCACAACGCATACATCCGTAATCACAAGCCTCTAGAAACGCTTGAGGCTGAAGCGCGCCTTTATCCTCCCAGCGTCCGGTGAGACATTCGCCATGAACCGTATTCCCACCCTGTCGTATGTGACGACATTCGCCTTCGCCCTTTCGGTTGGCACGCTGCTCTGCGTCTGTGCATCCTTTGCGGCAGACCTGACCGATACCCAACCCGCCGCAAAACGGGCAAAATCGCCGCGCCATGCTCCCGCAACGACGATGGCCAGCGGCAGACCGGCAAGGAAAGACGCAGGCGGCGTGGAGGAAATAACCGTCCGCTCCACGCGGCGGACCCAGCGATCAAGCACCATTCCTGCCTCCATCGTCGCCCTGTCCGGCAACACATTGCAGACTACGGGCGTGCGGGATGCCCTGACCCTGGCCCATGACGTACCGGGGCTTATGGCCGAAACCACATCAGGCTCCGCCAATCCGCGCTATCGTCTGCGCGGTATCGGCACGAATGACTTCTCGGCCAACATGACCACGGCGGTCGGCGTGTCGGAAGATGACGTGTTTCTGGACAGTGGGGCCTCGCAGGGGTACCGATCTATGATCTGGACCATGTCGAGGTATTCCGTGGCCCGCAGGGCACATTGCAGGGCAAGAATACCACAGCGGGCACCGTCAATTACTATACCAAACGACCCACCAATCATCTGGACGGCTACGTGCGGGGCACGGCTGGCAATTATGGGCGGCTGGGGGAGGAAGGGGCGATTGGCGGCCCTATTGTCAAGGATCGCCTGATGGCGCGCTTTGCCATCACCAACCAGGATTTTTCCGGCCAATACCATGATAGTTACCGGAAGGAAGATGCCAACGGTTACCAGTATTACGACATGCGTGGCGAGATACTGGCCAAGCCCACTGATAATCTGAGCATACTCGTCAAAGGTCATATCGGGCGCAACAAGACCGATGTGGAACTGGACCATGTGGGCCTGCTGGCCGGGGGAAAGGATGATCAGGGCTATGCCCAGACATCGGCCCGCAACCTGCAGAACAATGGCCGGAGTGACGCGACAACGCGCCGGTCGGGGCTGTCGGTCAATGCACAGTACGCCTTTGCCCATGGCTGGACACTGACGGATATTTTCGGGCTGGAATGGAATCACTTCAATGTCTTTTCCGACGATGACGCCAGTCCTGCCCCGATCGACTATCAGGAAAACATCGGCGGCGTCGCGCGTGTGCTAAGCAATGAAATCCGCGTCGCATCGCCCCAGAGCAAAAAGATACGCTACATCGGCGGTGTCTATTACATGCGCAACCTGACCCAGTCCTACAGCCAGCAGCCACTCTACAGCCCGGTTGATTTTGGCGCGGGCGGCAACGCGTCCAGTTTCAATATCAACACGCAGGATGCAGCCGTATTTTCCGCCATTTCGGTTGACCTGATGCCCAGGCTGACGCTGGATGTCGGCGCGCGTTTCACATCGGAAACCCGTCAGGCCAATGGCGAGGCGTGGGCCTATGCCACGCAGGCTGGCAACCCCTATAATACATCCGACCGGGTGCTGACCTACATCAACACCAATACGAACACCTATATCGATCCCGCGACAGGCAGCGCCATCAGCGGGCCGACGCTGAAAAAGACGTTCAACAGGGACAGTGAGGACGCCAGCCTTAAATACCGCTTCAACAGCAACATCATGGGCTATTTGCGCTATGCGCGGGGGTTCCGTACTGGCAATTACAATACCTATGTCGCCACGGCGTCTGATTTTAGCCTGTATAACCCGGAAACGCTGACAGATTACGAAGGTGGAGTCAAAGCCCGGCTATGGAAGGGACGCGCCCAGATCAACCTGAGCGGCTTCCATTACGACTACGACAACATGCAGGTCACGATCCTGCAAAATACCGGTACGCACACCACCAATGCCGCCAGCGCCGTATCCAACGGCTTCGAGTTCGAGGGGCAGGTACGACCGCTGGACAATTTTCTCGCGACATTTGGTGTAACCTATCAGGACGCCCATTACACCAGCTTTACCAATGCCAGCGCGCCCACGCCGTTCAATGGCGGCAATCCGGTCAATCTGTCCGGACAACCGCTGGAGCGCGCGCCGCGTGTCACCGCCAATCTGCTGCTTAGTTACACATTGCCCGTCTCATTCGGTGACTTCGCCTTCCAGACAGACTGGCGTTACACCAGCCGTTACCGTTTTCAGGCATGGTCAGACGTCACGCCCACCACACCGGGTGCGCTGCTTTCATCCGCGCAGGCGCAGGCTCTTGTCCGCAACGCTTTTTCACAGAAACCAGTCCTTATGGGCAATGTACGCGTAGCCTGGCATTCGCTGGACAAGAAAACTGAAGTGGCCTTCTGGATGCATAACATCACCAACCAATTGACGTATACTAATGCATTTGGGGAATTTTTCAACGGCAATATCAGCCGCTATCCCGGTGAACTGCGCAGCTTTGGCTTTGAGGTCTTCCGTTCCCTATGACCAGTACCAACGAACTTCGCGCACCAGCGGGGACTGCCGGACGATGGGAATGGGTGGGTATCAGCGCCGCTGACTGCGCGGCCCATAGCATGAACTCGCTTGGACCGTTCGCGGTCAGTGCGCTCATGACCGACCTACACCTCAACACTTTTCAGGCAGGAATTTGGAGCACGGTCGAAATGGTGGCCTATGCCGGGGCCATGTTCGGTATCTCGCCATGGGCTGCGGGTCTACACCTGCGCCGGGTGGCACTGGTGGCGGGTATCATGGTCGTCATGGCTCAAGGTGCTTCTGCCATTGTGGCCAGCTATGGTATACTACTGGCATTGCGCCTGCTGGCCGGGACGGGACTGGGCATGCTAAATGCTGTGGTCAATATCGGCTCAGCCCGGTCGCATGCGCCCGCACGCAGGCTGTCGCTAGTCATGATCGTGCAGACCGTGGTGTTCACCATCGCCAGCCTGCTTCTGCCGCAGGCGGCGGCACTCGGGGGTAGGACAGGGGTATTCGGCTTTCTGGCGCTGCTGGTCGTTTTCCTCCTACCCCTTATGGGGTTTACGACCTCCCGATCGAGCATACCCCGGTCTCATCGTGTTTCCATAACCCGGTCAGGCGAACGGTCGTGTGTTCATTCCCGGTTCATCATTGCCGCCGTTGTTTTCTATACCAGTGGCAGTCTGGCCATATGGCCATTTTCCGCCCATGTGGGGCATCTGGCTGGATTGACGAATACGGCGTTTGGCTGGCTTGCGGCGGTTGCCAATATAGGTGGCCTTGCAATGTGTATCGCAGGCTCGCTGCTGGGGGATGGCAGGGCAGCCTTCCGTCTGCTGGCGCCCGCCGTCCTCCTGACCGCGCTGGCTTGCGTCGTGCAGGCCGTTCCATGGAGCATTTCCGCCTTCTGCACGGCGTTCCTGCTTAATTATGCATTGTGGTTTTTCATTTATCCCAATCTGATCGGCATCGCTTGCCGCATGGATCCGAGCGGCAGGCTGGCGACCCTGTGCAGTGGGGCGTGGATGATATCACAGGCCAGTGTGACCCCGCTTTCCGGGTTGCTTGGGCGCAATGGGCATTTCCTTGGCGTTGGGTTGCTGGGCATGGGCAACTGTCTGGTCAGCACCCTGCTGGTTGTCGGTCTTTATTTTAGCATGCATGGCAGGATCCGTAATCGCTCCATGTCCCAGCATCGATTGCGTAAAAATAAGCAGGTATATGCACGATCAGGACTAGATACCTATTTTTAGGGATCCTGAGGCAAATAAACCTCGATCACGGAGAGATGATCGATAAACGCGATCGCGAAGCTGACGGTTTCGCGGGCTGCACTGGCTCTATGCGCGGCTTCGGCATACAGCGCATGGGCCGCAGCCACCGCTTCTGGCTTGGATCCCGCGTTGGCAATAACGCCGCTGTAAGCGCCTAGTGCGCCCCGCCCCGGTGACATAAGTGTCAGGCGAGCGTCTCCCCCGGAAAGGGTCAGAGTGGTCACACCATCGGTGATATAGTCCACCGGACCGCTGACTGCGGCAATCGTGCTGGTGCGCGCGGCCAGATTCTGAAGAAAAGGTTGGGCTTGATCGGATGTCAACGTGGTACCGATACCGCGCCCGCTACCTGTGCCGTCGGCCAGGGCGATCAGTTCCGAAGCATTATCCCGGATCGCGGTCGGACGGAACGTCAGCAAATCCCACACGACCTGATCGTGGGCTGGCGCGCCGGTCCCGACCGCTAGCAGGAGGTTGGCCGACAGGGTGGCGGCGATGTAATTCGTGATGCCGTAGCAGAACGGCCTGCGTGCTTTGAAGCACACGAATTCCTCACGTACGCTCAGGGATGTCCAAGAACGCGCATCCATTACGATCCTTTCTGTTTCACCAGGCCATACCGGCGAGCATTGGCCGGTTCATAGCCTATCGGTTAGCTGAGGCATGCCACTGGGCACGCGGGATCGACGGTCCATCCGTTCATCGAATCATCATACAGGCGCCTGAAGGGAAGATGGGTCGCCGCCGTGGCCAGAGTCAGCCCCGCCGCAATACAGAATCAGCATGTAGTCTGATTGACGCGTCCAGAACTATCGTATGGCTTGTGTCTGCCTGCATCCAACCGGCTGTTAATTTTCACTGAGAACTGACCCGGGTAGAAGGGCGGGACGCGGCGTAAATAGGCGTAATCGGAAAAGGGTGAGAGAATGTCGCTTTGCCATGACACCGGCAGCCGGACAGTCGGGGCCACGCTTCACGTTGTGGGCCCGCAGGATGTGCGAGGGGTGAAGTGAAGAGGTTCGACCAGCAAGGGCGGTCAGGCGAAGGTTCCTTCCGCAATGCTGTGGGCAAGCCGGATGACCAGTGCGTCCCGGCCATCGCGAAGCGCTTCCAGGGCTGTCTGACCCGCAAGTTCAGGATGAGATTGCATCAGGAAGCGGTAAATGGTCCATCCGCTGTCGCCCAGAGTCTCGAAAAGCACCGGCAGGACAGGGAAGGGCTGTCCCGTCGCGCTGATCTGGCAGGCCGGATAGCGCGATTCCCGTGGTGAAGGTCCTGGCAGAACGAGGACAGCATGGGCCTGTTCCATATCATGCAGGTCTGAGACAGTCAGGCCAAGGTAGTGGGCGAAAGCCTCACCCGTCAGCATGTCCTGCTCTGACAGAATGGTGGCTGCCAGGTGGCGTCCCCGTTCTTCTGCCCGAGCGAAAGCGTTGCTCCGTGTTCGTGGCCTGTCTGTCATGACTGCTGTCTTTTTGTCTTTCAGAGAGAGAGGAGAGCGAGACCATCATGGGGCGGGCGGAAGATCTACTGTATCATCCGGCCCGCTTGTATGCAGTCGGTGCGTAGGGCCCTAAAAATACGGGACATCAACGTCCAAATGGGATATACATGATATATATCCATAGGGAGGGGTATCCGATGCTGACCCGTACGACACTCTTTCTATCCAACCGCTCGCAGGCAGTACGTCTGCCGAAGATGGTCGCCTTCGGGGAGCAGGTACGCGAGGTGGTCATCGTGTCCGAAGGGTCTCGGCGGATCATCGCTCCGGCCGATGCGGCGCGGGATGATTTCTTTGCGGCCCACGGGGTGGATCTGGGGGAGCGGAACCAGCCAGTCATGCAGGAACGCGAGGCGCTCTGAATGCTGCGTTATCTGCTGGATACGAACCTCTGTATCCGGGTGTTGCGGGATCGACCGCAGGGGTTGCGTCCGAGGTTCAACAGCTGTGCGGAGGAACTCTGCATCTCGGACGTGGTTCTGTATGAACTGCTTTATGGCGCGGAACGCTCGTCTGATCCTGTGCGCACAAGGCGTGAGGTCGAGCACTTCGCGGTAAGGCTGGCGGTCTTGCCATTCGACAGTGAAGCGGCCGCCCATACGGCGGACATTCGGGCCGATCTTGAACGGAATGGGCGTATCATAGGTCCATATGATCTCATGATTGCCGGGCATGCCCGGAGCAAAGGGCTGATTGTGGTGACCGGCAATCTGCGGGAATTTCAGCGGGTGGAGGGTCTTCGAACCGAAAACTGGCTGACTGACACGGTCTGACCGGCAAGGCTGAGGCGAGACAAAATATTGATAAAAACGATTGTTTATCAATCGACTATGTCATGCAACGAGCCTTTCAACGAACCCGCTGACAAGCAGCAGTTTTCTTCGGTTGCAGGCCCCCGCAACCAGAAATACCATAAAAAACCCCGCTAAGTCACTGACTTGGCGGGGTTTTTTGTTGCTCCACACACCACACGCCTATCGAATTATCCATCATTTCAATGTCTTAACACCGGTAGGTTCAAATCGGGGTGCCCGATACCCGCAACCAACTGCTCCATACGCAGCCATAAATCGGCGTGCTCCGGCGTACCGGGGCGTAATCGGGCGCAGGAGAAAGAGCGGGGGAGGGGACACTGCCCTCGGGCATGCAGAAACTCCTGAGACAATGCTATGTCGGGATGACGGCAATTGGGGGCGAACGGAAGGTCCGGTTTGGGCGTGATGTAGTGACAAAGCGGACACTTTCGGTAAAAACGGCCTGATTTTCAGGTTTCGTGCGGTTCTGGACAGGAGCCTGATGATCGGTCAGCATCCGGAGAATGTCGCTCGTCGCAAGGCGGCGCTCCGCGAGCCTTCCACCGCATGGAAAGGATGATGTTCATGCTGCGCGCCATCGTCACCACACTGTTCTTTGCTGTCACCTTCTGTGGCTTCAGCCATCGGGCCATGGCACAAAGCCACAACAGGGGGCGCGTGCTGGTCGTTCTTTCCAGCGTGCACGAACTCACATTGCGCGACGGCCGACACTATCCCACCGGCTTCTATCTCAATGAATTCGCGGTTCCGGTGCAAGCGCTGATCCAGGCTGGCTACGAGCCGGTATTCGCTGACCCGCAAGGCAATGCCGTGACCTGGGACGCGCACTCTGCATCTGCCCGATATTTTGGAGGGAGCGAAAAAGCCCTTCAGGACACGATACAGTTCGTCGAGAGGCTGGACTCACTCAAACATCCGCGCACCCTCGCCTCAGTCCGGGCGGAAGGGATTGGTTCGTATGTCGGGATCGTTGTTCCCGGCGGTCACGCGCCCTTGGAGGATCTGATGACCGATCCTGATCTGGGTGAGATCCTGCGCGCCTTCCACAATGCCGGGAAAACGACCGGGCTGATCTGTCATGGTCCGGTTGCCCTGGCTTCCAGCCTGCCGGACGCCAGAGGTTTTCATGCGGCGCTCGTTGCTGGAAACACAAATGATATTCGTCGGTTAGCGGCAGGGTGGCCCTATACCGGCTACCACATGACCGTCTTTTCGACACCGGAAGAGCAGTTTGCCGAAACGCATCAGCTCAACGGGCATGTTCTTTTCTATCCTGCTACGGCGCTGGCGGATGCGGGTGCCACGGTCGAGGAAGCCCGGATCTGGACACCGAACGTTGTGACCGACCGGGAACTCATCACGGCACAGCAACCGTTTTCCGATAAGGAATTTAGCGTGGCTTTAGTGAAAGCTCTCGACAACCAGATAAAAAACCACGGTGTGTCGTCGCTCAGATGATGTCCGCATTTCGATCAGGCTAATGATACCTTCTGTGTCCGCAATGAGATGACCTGTCCGCCTGTCTGCTCCGTTTCCGTGGACCCGACAGGCGACAAAGGGGGGGAGAACGGAAGGTGAGCTATCGGTTCAAAGCAAAACTGAACCGGGCCGAAGAAAAATGAGATACGCCTCGATCTCCCGAACAAGTGCAGCTTTAATCATCTGTGGCTCAGCGCAGCTGGCTTGAGAATGTCCTCGCACCATTGACGGAAACTCGTCGGGGTCGTGTTTTCTGGCGTACGCTGTACACCAAGGTCCAGACCGTGGCTTTTGGCGTACATCATGTCGGTCATGCCCTGTGCCATGGCCTCGGAAAAGCCATACCGGACGAACCGGGCTTTATAAGCTTCGAACGCAACCTGCTCGAAACGCACTGGCCTGCCGAGCACGTCCGACATGATGACCGCCATCTCGTTGAGGGAAATATTCTCGGGGCCCAGCACCGCGACATCTTTCTGATCGTTCCAGCTCTCGTCGAGCAGCCAACGTGTTGCCACCGCAGCAATGTCGCGAGTGGCACAGCTTGGCATCTTAAGGTCGCCAGAGATGGGTGAGGAAAACACCCCCTGTTCCTTTATGGTTTTAGCGCGTCTGGCAATGTTGTCCATGAACGACGGCATCGTGAGCGTACGCATCGCGACCCCTGTGCTGGCGATGAGGTCCTCCATTGCCAGGGAGCCAGTGATATAGCCTGCTTTATCGGCGAACGGCGTCCCGCGTCCCAGACCCGAGATAACAACGATCCGTTTGACTCCCCGGGTCTTTAGCGCCGCAGCCGCTGGCCGTGTGAAGTCGACGAAAGCGGCTTCAACGCTTGCGGCCTGAGGATCGGCCGCCACCAACCAGAACAGGGCATCTGCACCGGCGAACGCATGATCCACAACTTTGGCGTCGCCGTGTGAACCCTGAACGACCTCGACACGAGTGCACACGTCTTCACTGAGTTTGGAGGGGTCGCGTGCAATGACACGAACAGGGGCTCCTGCTTCAAGCAGTCTGGCCATAACCTGATGGCCAATATCGCCAGCAGGGGCGGTTACAACAATCATGGATACTCAACCTTTCACTGCCGACCAGAGCAGCGCTCAACATGGAAGTCTGCGCAGCGTGGTCTGAGTTTTAGCAAAGCCAGAGATAGGTCATTTCCACCAGGACCATCTATACTGCAAGGTCCGCCATATCGTCGCGATCGTCCGGAGATGCCTTATGGACCCACTTTCGGAACTTCTCTCTCTGCTGAGGCCGCATCGCGCCATCTCGTCTCGCTTCGATGCTGGAGGGGAATGGTCGATCCAGTTCGGCGGCCAGCACAAACACATCAAATCCTATGTCATTCTGTCAGGCGAGTGCTGGTTGGCCGTCGACGGTGTTGAAAACGTCATGCGCCTGGAGCAGGGGGACTGCTTCGTCCTCCCAAGCGCACGGCCGTTTCGACTGGCCAGCGATCTTGCCTTGCCGTCGGTCGCAGCATCGGCGGTCTTCTCTGAAGCTCGGGGCGGCGGTGTGGCGACTGTCGGCGAGGGCGGCAGTTTCTCGTTGCTTGTCAGTCGGTTCGCTGTTGACGGTAAGCATGCGGATATATTGCTGGGACTGCTTCCCCCGGTTGTGCATCTTCTCAAGAAATCTGATCAGGTACTTCTCCGTTGGTCTGTCGAGCGTCTGATGCAGGAACTGCGTGAGAAGAAGCCGGGTGGCGATCTCATCGCACAGGACCTCGCCCATATGATGCTCGTACAGGCTCTGCGCGTGAATCTTGCGGAGAGTTTCAGCGAAGGCACGGGATGGTTCTTCGCCCTTGCGGACAAGCAGCTTGGTCTTGCAATCACTGCCATGCATGCTGATCCGGCACGACGCTGGACATTGCGAGACCTGGCAATACAGGCAGGCATGTCGCGATCGGTTTTTGCCCTCCGCTTCAAGGACGTAGCAGGCGAAACTCCCATGCAATATCTGACACGCTGGCGGATGCTTCTGGCCTGCGACAGACTGGCGCATGCTGGCGATCCGGTTTCAGTCATCGCCGAAACTCTCGGATACGAGTCCGAGAGCGCGTTTAGCGCAGCCTTCAGGCGATTCATAGGATGTTCGCCGCGACAATACTGCAGATCGGTCAACGAAGACCGTCCCAGATGACACCGGTAGACCTGTCTTTCTCAACGAAACAGCAGCTGAATTTAGCCGAAATACCATTCGGATCTGAATATCAAAATCTCGCGATAGCTTGCTGCCGTTTTGTGTTGCGAGGAATACTATCTGCCAGAAACAGCCTTCATTAAAGTTCTCAAGCGCTCGGCATTGCCAAGATCTGCGACAAACTGGCGAACGTCAGCGTCAGACATCCCTATAATAGCCTATGACACCCTCCGGCACGTATCCATGACTTTCTGTCGCAGCCAGCGATGGGCCGGATCGGCGTCGAAACGCGGATGCCACATGGCGCTGATCGCCAGTTCCGGTGTCGGCACGGGCAGGTCGAAGCTCTGGAGGCCCTTCGCCATCATTACCCGATCGCTCATGCAGGAATGTGGCACGAGCGCGATCAGGTCCGAATGACGCGCGATATTCAGTGCATCAAGAAAGCTCGGCACGATCACGACGATCTCACGTCGCAGGTCAAGGTCATGCAAAGCCTGATCCACAGGTCCTTTTGAGACACCACGGCGAGACGTGACGACGTGCCCACAAGCAGCATAAAGCTGTGGTGTGATCGGACCTTCGAGCAGTGGGTGGTGCAGACGCGCCGCTCCGACAAAGCGGTCGCGAAAGATAAGCTGGCTTCTCATCTCTGGTGCGGACGCACCGGCCGTTCCGATTTCCAGATCAATCGTTCCGTCACGCAACGGCGTGGCTTCCTTGTCGGGCTTGGGAGCGAAGCAAAGACGGACCCGGGGCGCGCCTTTGGTAATGGCAGCGACAAGCGCGGGGGCGAACAGTGCCACGAACCCTTCGTTGGCGCGGATCGTAAAAAGCCGCTCCAGTAAAGCTGGGTCTATATGGCCTGGAGCGGGCGCAAGCACTGTTCTTGCCTCCTGTGCGAGCGCATGGACACGATCGGCCAGCTGCTCTGCATAAGGCGTCGCTACGAGCGAACGCCCCGCCTGTACCAGCAGGGCATCACCTGTGACTGAGCGAAGGCGCGCCAATGTTCGGCTTGTTGCGGATGGGCTCAAGCCAAGACGCCTGGCGGCGTTCGTGACGCTGCGCTCTGCCAGGAGGACGTCAAGGGCGGTCAGCAGGTTCAGATCGATGGAGGCCATGAGGAGAGCATAGTTGCTTCCTTCTGTCGGATATAGCGTCTGATGCAATCATACTTTGCATTCCATGCGTCTGGCGCCTTCCATAATGGCGTCTAATTATGGAAGGACACGATGCAAGGACCTGCAGCATGACAAATTCGCTCAATCATCAATCTCCGGCCATCCTCCTTGTCGGCGCATCACGTGGCCTCGGACTGGCCATGGCGGCCGAGTTCGTGAAGAAGGGTTGGCACGTCGTTGGAACGGTACGCGAGCATGGGCGAACCGAACTGCACGACCTGGCCGACGCGCATGCTGCGCAGGTGACGATCGAATCCCTCGACATCACTGAGCCCGCTCAGATCGCGGCCCTGCGCGATCGGTTCTCGGCGCACGCTTTTGATATGCTATTCGTCAACGCGGGCACTGCCAACCACAATCAGTCCGAAACAATTGCGGAAACTTCAACGGAAGAATTCGTACGCGTCATGCTCACCAACGCACTTGGTGTGATGCGCACTGTAGAAGGCCTGCAGGACCTCGTGCGTCCTGACGGTCTGATCGGAGTCATGTCGTCGGGTCAGGGCAGCATTGCCAATAACGTCAGAGGCGGCCACGAAGTCTACCGGGGTAGCAAGGCCGCGCTCAATCAATACATGCGCTGCTATGCGGCCCGTCACGGCGACGACAAGCGAGCGATGATACTGATGGCACCAGGCTGGATCCGCACGGAGTTAGGCGGCCCGGACGCACCATTCAGTATCGCGGAAACCATTCCACAACTGGTCGCTACACTCGTTGCACAACAGGGTACTCCGGGCCTGCGCTTCATCGACAGAAATGGCAAGACCGTGCCGTGGTGAGCACACGGAGAACGACGCGAATGACAGGAAAGAATACGAATGAAGTTGATCGGCATCGAAGAGCATTATCTGACGGCGGACGTACGCAAAGCCTGGGAGGCGATTGGGTTGGCCGCGACAGATCCAAGCGCTGCCGCTCACTCGGGTGAAGTTGAGCGACGCCTGTTCGATCTTGCCGACATGCGGCTTGTCTTGATGGACGAAACCGGCCTGGACATTCAGGTGCTGTCGCTCACCACGCCGGCTTTGCATGATCTTGGACAGGAAAGTGTTGAGCTGGCTCGTCGTGCTAACGATGCCGTAGCTGAAGTCATCACCCGTCGTCCGGACCGCTTTCAGGCGCTGGCCGTGTTGCCGGTAGGACAGCCGGAAGAGGCGGCGCTGGAACTGGAGCGCTGCGTCCGGACGCTTGGCTTCAAGGGTACGATGCTGTGTGGTCGGGTGGGAAACCGCAACCTTGACCATTCGGACCTGTGGCCCATTTTCGAGAGCGCATCCGCGCTTGGCGTGCCAGTCCTGCTCCACCCTCGTACGCCCGCCTCAGCGGTACGGTCAGCCTATTATTCGGATTTTACACCGGAAGTGGATGCAGCGTTCGCCATGTATGGCCTTGGCTGGCACTACGATGCCGGGATTCAGTTCATTCGGCTCGTGCTTGCCGGTACGTTCGACCGTCTACCGGATCTGCAGGTCATTCTCGGCCACTGGGGCGAAGTTGTGCTGTTCTATGCCGAGCGTCTGGCGGCGATGGACCGCGTGTCCGGCCTGGCACATCCAATCTCGGTTTACCTGCGGCGTAACCTGTACGTCACTGCCAGCGGCATGTTCAGCCCCCACTATCTGGCGCATGCCGCCAGCATTGTCGGAGAAGACAGACTGCTGTTTTCCACGGATTATCCTTATCAGTATCGGCCGGGCGGCGACGCGCGACGGTTCCTGGCGGAATGTGGGCTGGATGACGCCGACAAAGCAGCCTTTGCCCATGGGAATTGGCAAAGACTGACACAGGACCATCGTGCGGATTAGCTGTAGAGCATCGCCACCTCGCACAAAGTTTGTTGTCCTGTAGTGGACCCTACAGCACAGCATCGTTCCTGAAACACGTTCTATTTGGCTTTTTTGCAATCGTTCATCGGATACTGAAAACACTGGGCGGTCTGTCTGCTTGGCTCGCGCTAAGAGGACCAACCACTTCCGCCGTAGTCGAGCCGTTAGAGATGGCAAGCGAGAACATCTGGTAGTGGACATGGAAAATATCCGTCTCGATCGCCAATGCCTGTAATTTCGTTACACAGACGCGTAGTCTGACAGCCGTAACGAATTATGCACTCTCGCCTTGGTGTTATCGAACATGCCAGCCGTGCCGTTTCGTATGATTTCGGCAAGGATGTGGTCGCGTGTCTCGATATCCTTTTGCGTCCTTGGCAGGAAGAAGGCCCCGTTGTCATCGGTTGCCAGTGCCTGGTTTGCCTCGACAAAGGGGCGTGCGATGCGCTCATAGGCCGCAAACGCGTCTTGCGGGTCGTCACGGGTCGCCAGTTCGCCTGCCAGCACATAGGCGCCAACCAGTGCCAGGCTGGTGCCTTGTCCAGAGCGGAAAGACGGCGCGAATGCGGCATCGCCCACCAGTGCCACGCGCCCTTTCGACCAGTGCGGCATGCGGATCTGGCTGACGGAATCGAAATACAGATCATCGGCCTGCGCCATCGCGTCGAGCAGACGCGGAACCTCCCAGCCCATGCCGGCGAAGGCGGCCCTCATACGCCGGATCTGCTCCTCTGCGTCACGGCTGGTGGAAACCGGTGCTTCGTCCGTTGCAAAAGCAAGAAAGCCGAAGACCCTCGGACTGTCCTGAACCGCCCATATGGCGGCCGTGCGTCCCGGCTCGGCATGAACGACCCCGCCATGCGACAGGCCTTTGTCATTTGGCATGGAAAAAAGATTGAAGCAGAAACCGAGGGAATGGTTGAACGGCGCCTCGGGACCGAAGACCAGCCGGCGGGTGCGTGAGTGCAGACCGTCCGCGCCGATGACGATATCGTATCGTGCCTGCCGACCGCTGGCGAACCCGATATCGACGCCTTTACCGTCATCACGAAGTGTGTCGATTGAATCGTTGAAACAGTAATCGATGTTGCCGTTACGTGTCGCGTCATGGAGCAGCGTCGTCAGCGTGCCGCGCGGCAGTTCGACATCGCGTTCGGTGTCGCTGCAGATCGCCTCGTAGATCGGCACGCTGCCAATGACCATGCTGGCTCTGTCCACGAAAGTCATCGCGCGAGAGGCGATATGGGCCGCGCGGATCTGGGGCAGCAGGCCCATACGCTCGACCACGTCGATCGCCGTGCCACGCACGTCGATCGGATAGCCGCCGGTCCGGATCGTCGGTGCCCGCTCGACCACCGTCACGTCGAAGCCATAATGGTCAAGCCAGAAGGCGAGCGCCGGACCCGCAATGCTGGCGCCGGAGATGAGGACGGAGCGGCGCTGTGCTGGAACCATTGGTGTAATCATGATATTTACTCGGAATAAGCTTCTCTGAGCATCTTATAGGGCGCATAATGAAAGGCAATAAGATTCCTTATGCATCTTAATGGAGAGTCATGAGAGTTCAAAGACAGACACGAAGACGCGGTGCAGCGCTGGAAGAGGCGATTCTGGAAGCGACCTGGGCGGAACTGACAGAACATGGTTACGCGGGCCTGACGATGGAAAACGTCGCGCGTCGTGCGGAAACCAGCCGCCCGGTGCTGCATCGGCGCTGGCCCAGCCGCACGGCACTCGCGACGGCGGCGCTCGCGCAGCAATTCGCGCGGGCGAATATCGTCATTTCAGATATGGGCAGCCTGCGCGAAGAACTCTGTCATCTTCTCCGCTGCATGTCGGATCGCGCCGGATCCCGGGACCTGCAACTGTTCTTCGACATGCAGAAGGATCTCGTGGCCGAACGGTCCAGTTTTGCCGAAATACGGGCACGTATTGTAGACGGCAGCCAGTTCCATGCCGTCATCGGACGTGCAATCGAACGGGGTGAAATCGATCCAACCCGTCTCACGCCACGGATTACATCACTTCCATTGGATCTTGCCCGGCATGAGATGATGATGACATTTCAGCCCTTGTCTGATGACGCCATCCGCGAGATTGTCGACGATATCTTCCTGCCACTGGTTCGACGGGATGAGCCTTCTTCTCAGATGTGACGTGTCATCACGCGTTGGCGGCTCCATCCCCCTTGAGGGTGGGCATCGGGACGGTCCTAGCGACAGTCAGTAGGGCGTGTCGTCAGTTAATTCCGATGATGGCGGAGACGAGTTGCACTGCTGCGAAGAATGTTGACTTCAGCTTGTCGTAGCGTGTTGCAATGCCCCTGAACTGCTTCAGCCTGGCGAAGAAACGCTCAATGATGTTTCTGTTTTTGTAGAACTGGAAGCTGATTTTCCGTGGATGGCGTCGGTTTTTCCTTGAAGGGATAACCGGTGTGATCTTTCGCGCTTCAAGCGTTTCAATGAGCAGATTGGCGTCATAAGCCTTGTCGGCGATAAACGTTGCAGGGTCGACTTCATCCAGCAGGGGACCTGCTTCCGTGATGTCCGCTTTCTGCCCGGGCGTCAGGGACAGGGCGACCGCCTTTCCTGCGGCATCGACAATGGCGTGGATTTTCGAAGTCAGTCCGCCACGGGACCGCCCGCTGGCCTGATCCGCGCCCCTTTTTTACGGGCACCCGCACTGTGCTGGTGAGCCCGGACAATCGTGCTGTCGATCATCATGTATTCGTTGTCACGATCGGCGGCCAGATGCCGGAAAATTCGTTCGATCACGCCGCCTTCGCACCAGCGGCGCAGACGTCTGTGAACATTCTTCCAATCCCCGAACCGCGCTGGCAGGTCACGCCAGGGAATGCCGGCACGGTAACGATACAGAACTGCTTCCACAAACAGACGGTTATCGGCAGCCGTTCCGCCGACATGGCCTTCACGACCCGGGAGAAGATCTTTTATCCGTTCCCACTGGCTGTCACTCAGGCCATATCGTCGCATTCATTCTCTCCCTGAAAACAGAGAGAAAACATCGCAGATCAAGCGGGAGTACAAGCCTCATAGCGGCAGATGCTAACTGACGACACGCCCTAGGTGTTTAGTCCCAGGGTTTGATGGTGTGGTATTTTCACGTGAGTGGAAGGAAGCATTATGGGACAGATACGTCATGGCAGCGCCACGACCACGCACGCGGTGCGAGCAGCAATACAGCGATCGCAGGCTTCGCTCTCGGCGCTGAGCGAGAAGTTTGGGATCAATCCAAAAACGGTGGCGAAATGGCGGAATCGTCCGACTGTCGAGGATCAGAAGACCGGTCCCCAAAAGCCGCGCTCAACGGTTCTGTCCGAGACGGACGAAGCGATGGTCGTAGCTTTCCGGCGACATACCTTACTGCCGCTGGACGATTGTCTTTATGCGTTGCAGGCCACCATCCCGCATCTGACACGCTCAGCCCTGCATCGCTGTCTTCAGCGTCATGGGATGTCACGCCTGCCTGACATTGAAGGGGACAAACCGAAGCGTCAGCGCTTCAGACGCTACCCGATCGGGTTCTTCCACCTCGACATCGCCGAGGTCCAGACCGCTGAAGGCAAGCTGCATCTTTTCGTCGCCATAGACCGGACAAGCAAGTTCGCGGTGGTGCAACTCGCGGACAAGGCCAACAGAAGAACCGCCTGGGAGTTTCTCGAACATCTTCTGCGTGTCGTGCCCTACCGGATTCATACCATCCTGACCGACAATGGCATCCAGTTCGCCGAGCAGCCCCGTAACCGCGGTATGGCATGGTCACGTTCCATGCGTTTCGACATGATCTGCGAGGCCAACGGGATCGAGCATCGCCTGACAAAGCCCAATCACCCCTGGACCAATGGCCAGGTCGAGCGGATGAACCGCACGATCAAGGAAGCAACCGTCAAACGCTTTCATTATGACAGCCATGAGCAGTTGAGGTCTCACCTCAATGATTTCATAGCCGCCTATAATTTTGGACGAAGGCTCAAGACCCTCAAAGGTCTCACGCCCTGTGAATACATCTGCAAGATCTGGACTTCAGACCCGGAAAGATTCATCATCAATCCAACCCATCAAACCCTGGGACTAAACACCTAGGAATGAATATGCTACGGCGTGCCGTCAGTTAAGCCCTGAGAGCTTGAAGTGAGGGTTGTACGTTCTGTCGCTCTGTGCTGGCTGTTTTTCCGGCTTTGGAGGAGAACAACAGTTGCGGCGCTATGGCTTACGTGACGACCAGTGAGAGCGGATAAAAGACCTTCTTCCTGGCCGTTTCGGGGACTGGAAAAACGTGCACCAGCGACTGCGCCGCTGGTGTGATCGAAAGGATATTTCACCATCTCGCCGCGGATCATGACAATGAATACATGATGATCGACAGCACTATTGTCCGGGCGCTGGTCGTGCCTGCATAAGGGCGTTCTACGACCGTTACCTGGGCACAAAAATCATTCCCAGGATCTTTTGAGGATCGAGCCCATTCCGCAACGCGATATCGCGCACCGACTGCGTCGCTGTCGCGCCAATCCCCGTTGTCGCAGTATCGCCACCAGCGTATCCGGCGGCTCCCGCTTCAGGGCTGCAAGCGAGTCGAGTGGGGCGTCAGCAAGCGTGGCAATAACTGGCTTCATGAGACCCGGTTTCGTCACCAGTCCCCACGACCACATCGACAGACCGAAAAACAACAGGAAAGTCGCCGCACTGGCCGCCCCGATGCCGGATTTGAGATGGTTTTTGAAAGGGCGAACATTGGCGGCGATATGTCCGCCCGCAGCAACAAGAAATATCCATGAACACCAGCGATGCACGACGGCCAGAAGACCGCTGCCGAACCAGAAGAACATGAGGGAGCCGGTTCCCGCCATGAGGAAAAAGCTTCCCATAGTCAAAGGGGTCGCCCAGCCCCGCAGGGTAAGGGGTTTTCGCGCCATGTCAGTGGTGTTTTGCATAAAGAACCTGCGCGAGACACGCCTCCAGTTCAGCGCTCGCTTCGGTCAGAACGGTCATGCCGATATATCCGTCTGGCCGAACTAAAACCCAGTTTCCGGGTTGCAGTCCATAAGCGTCCTGAAAATGTCTCCAATCGTCATGGAGATCCCCTTTTGTTCCGATGATCCTCTCCGCCACGCCCATATCTTCAAAAAAATCGAGCGTGCGGGCTAGAATGCCTCTGCCACGTGAACCGATGAACGGACCATCCATTTTGTCGATAAGACAAAAGGGGACCGCGTGGCGGGTCGGTTCAATCGCTAAAGTGAGACCGGCTGGCCCAGCGCCCGCAATCAGGACGTCCGTATCAAAATGATCTGGCATGACACCCTCATTGTGTGTATAATTCACATATACGAACCTTGGATGTGTCGTCAACAGAAATATGCAAAATACACACATTGAGCCGAGATTTCGCACTCTTCACGCTGCACTCCTTGATATTCTTGCGATCATGAATCAACCGCAGCGGGACGAGACGATGATCAGAGAGGCCGGGATAAAGCTGGATCGGGCCCTATTTCCGCCACTGGTTCTGATCGAGCGCCTGGGGCCGATCGGCGTCGTGGACTTGGCTGACCGGATGGGTCGTGACTACACGACCGTCAGTCGGCAGGTGGCCAAGCTTGATGATCTCGGACTCGTCGAACGTCGCCCTGGCGCCAGAGACCGGCGGGTACGGGAGGCGGTCATCGCGCCCAGAGGCAAGGCGATGACGGACAGGGTCGACGCCGCCCGCGCGCGTATTGCCCGGAAAATCTTCCAGTCATGGACGAAACGGGACATTGACGATCTTGCGCGGCTTCTGCCCGCGTTCGCCGAGGCCCTCGGAGCCGTCACGTCGATCGATCCGGAAGAGGGACGTTCAGTTTGATCGTCGATGTGATCGGCGGACGTTCCGGCTTTTCATCGGCATTTGGTCACGCGTCCGAACGGCACAACTTCGCGTAGGCGCTCGGGGGATAGCCTGTGATCTTTCGAAAGGTTGCATTAAAGGCCCCCAGACTTTCGTAACCGACGCCCAGCGCGGCGCCCGTGACAGTCGCGCCGGACGCCAACCGCTCCTGTGCGTTCAATATGCGCAGGCGCTGACGCCACGCTGAAAACGGCATTCCGGTTTCCACTCTGAAATGCCGGACGAAGGAACGCACCGACATGGACGCTTCGTCAGCCCAATCTTGCTGTTCGCGTCCATCGGCCGGGTTTTCGTTGAGTGCATCAGCGACGCGGCGCAAACGGGCATCTTGAGGCAAGGGCAGGGAAACCGACGCTTGGGGCAAGGAAAGAAACTCGTCCCAGAAGGTCTCGGCCAGACGCGCGAGAACGTCGTTCCAGACCTCACCGGAGGAGCATTGTGACAGGCGCTCCGCCTGAGCAATCAGAAGAGGCGTGCCCCGCATGAGAAAGGGATCGGCAGGTAATATCCGCGAACGGTTCTGATCGACGAACAGACTCCATCCCCGAATTGCTCCATGGGAGCGGGCCCTGTGCTGTAACAAGGGAGGCAGCCACAAGGCCTGTCCCGGCCCGACCAGCCAGCAGGCTTTCTCGGTTCGCATGGCCATGACACCGTGCCCGATCCCGAAAATCTGTCCGCGGGAGTGCGCGTGGAGGTCGGCGATGCGGCGGGTTGCCTGCTGCATGCGACTACCCAACAGCCAAGGAAGGTCCGCGTCAGGACATTCCGTTGCCGAGGGAATCAGGGACGATTTGGCGCACATGAGTCCGAATGTGGCCTACTGCAGGACGCACGCCAAGATATTCATTTTTAGAATGTCCTCTGGCACGACACAGGTCCGCGCCAGGGCCCGAGATCAAAGGAAAGAGGCAGATTACTATGAAGATTGGATTTATCGGGCTCGGTGCCATGGGTCATCCCATGGCGAAACATCTTCGCAATGCAGGGCACCATCTCGTCGTTTATAATCGCACGGCGGCGAAAGCGGCCGATCTGGTGGCAATGGGGGCGGTTCTGGTGGCAACGCCTGCCGCTGTCGCACGGGAGATAGATGTCGTCTTCTCTATGATGTTCGACGATGCGACCACTCAGGAAATAACGTTCGGCGAAGACGGTATTGCCACTGGATTGTCCTCGAAAGCTATGCATGTTTGCTGTAGTACGGTCTCGCTTGCTCAGGCACGCCGTCTGCGCGATGGCCATAGGGAGCGCGGACAAACTTATGTCAGTGCCAATGTTCTCGGTAGGCCGCCTGCGGCGGAAGCAGGAGAGCTATATGTCATGGCGGCTGGAGCCGGCGATGCGCTGGACAGATTGGAGCCTGTACTCAAATGTTTCGGCCCGCATATCTTCATGTTGGGTGATGATCCCATCCAAGCCAATCTCGCCAAGCTATCGCTGAACTTCATGATCTACGCGACCATAGAGCAAATGGCGGAAGTGTTCGCGCTCAACGAGAAGGCGGGTACTGATCCGCGCAGAATCTTCGAGGTCATGACGGGCAGTTTCTACAATGCCCCCGTTCACAGGAACTACGGCAAGCTTATGGTCGAGCACGACTATGATTATCCCGGTGCACCGGTGACGCTCGGCCTGAAAGACGTCAAGATGTTCATGGATGCCGGCGGTGATTATGGCGTTCCGTTGCCCTATGCTTCGGTCGTTCGCGATCGCCTGCTAAGTGCCATCAGCGCAGGCGATGCCGACCGTGATTTCGTGGTTCTGATGGAACGCGCCCGGCATGAGAGCGGTCTGAAATAGGTTATCCTTTGGCTTCAGGGAAAGAATCCGAAAACATGGCAGATGAATTGAAACACCGTATTCTGGTGATCATGGGGAGTGTGCGGGCGGGGCGTCATTGTCCCGTCATCGCGCAATGGGTGGCTGCAATCGGACAGGCAACGACGGATCTGCGCATCGATGTCGTGGACCTTATGGACTGGCCTCTGCCCATGGACGACGAACCTGGTCTTCCGGCCCACGGCGTTTATGAACATCGGCATTCGCGCGCATGGAGCGAAACGGTGGCGCAGGCCGATGGTTTCGTTTTCGTGTCGCCGCAATACAACTGGGGCTATCCGGCCGCGCTGAAGAACGCCATCGACCATTGCTATCTAGAGTGGAAGGGAAAACCGCTGCTGATTGTCACCTACGGCGGTCACGGCGGCGATAAGTGCGCGGCACAGCTTCGTCAGGTCGCGGATGGATTGAAGATGCGCCCCGTCTCCCCCATGCCTGCTCTCACGCTGTCGCATGACATTATCCAGTCGGACGCTCCTGTCGACGACATGACCCTTCAACCTGGCCGGGCTTCGGTTGAGGAAGGGTGGCGCGCCTTGGTGGAAACTCTGACAGACGGACAATGAAAGATGGCATGTGTCGATAATGAAAGCTGCTGTCAGAGGGTCGTTCGATGTGTCGTCCGTGTATCGATCCTGGCCGGAGGCCTTTGCTGGCGACGGTGTGGAAGTGGTAGAGGGGCTTGCTGTCGGAAATCAGCCATGCGACCAAAGGCCTCGCGGTCGGCGGGCTGGCATTTCTCCGGTCCATGGGGATTGTCATGCCTTTTCATCCCGGGACGTCTGAAAACTGACGGCGCATTGGTTCGATGCTGCTCCCGCCGCCCCATCGGTCGCTAAAACCATGCTTGTTGATTTTCACTGAGAATTGGACTCCTCCGCAAAGTGTGTGGTGCGAGGACTTGTACTGCGGAAAAGAAGCCGAGAAATCCTGAAGGGTTTGTAACGTTCGAGGATTTTTCTGTTGTGTCATGCTTCTGATGCCTTGATCTTCCTCCCTCTATTATTGTGAGGCGGGTAATCCCGAGCGGCAACACGGTGCAGTTTGAAGCGAGTTTGCGTGATCGCAGCGCTATCTCCCCAACTGTCATGCCCGGACGCAGCGGATCAGACAGGCCGTATAGTGGGGAGAACGGGAGGTCAGCTGTCTGTTCAAAGCAAAATTGACCCTGACCGAAGCAAAATGAGATAGGCCGCGATCTCCCGAACAAGTGCAGCTTTGATCATCTGTGGCTCAGCGCAGCTGGCTTGAGAATATCCTCGCATCATTGACGGAAACTCGTCGGGGTCGTGTTTTCTGTCGTACGCTGTACACCGAGGTCCAGACCGTGATTTTTGGCGTACATCATATCGGTCATACCCCGTGCCATGGCCTCGGAAAAGCTATACCGGACGAACCGGGCTTTATAAGCTTCGAACGCAACCTGCTCGAAACGCACTGGCCTGCCGAGCACGTCCGACATGATGGCCGCCATCTCGTTGAGGGAAATATTCTCGGGGCCCAGCACCGCGACATCTTTCTGATCGTTCCAGCTCTCGTCGAGCAGCCAACGTGTTGCCACCGCAGCAATGTCGCGAGTGGCACAGCTTGGCATGTTGAGGTTGCCAGAGATGGGTGAGGAAAACCCCCCTGTTCCTTTATGGTTTGAGAGCGTCTGGCAATGTTGTCCATGAACGACGGCATTGTGAGCGTACGCATCGCGACCCCAGTGCTGGCGATGAGGTCCTCCATTGCCAGGGAGCCAGTGACATAGCCTGCTTTATCGGCTAACGGCGTCCCGCGTCCCAGATGACACCGGTAGACCTACCTTTCTCAACGAAATAACAGCTGAATTTATCCGAAATACCATTCGGATCTGAAAATCAAAATCTCGCGGTAGCTAGCACTACAGTTGCAGTTTGTTTTGTTCACTAATTGTTTATGGTTCCCATACTTTCCGGAAGGCTCGAATTTCAGGCTGTCTACGGCGAAAAAAAACCGCAATTTTTTCGTTTTTCTGGCCCGGAAAATAAACTGCAACTGTAGTGCTAGCTAATTCGGGTGCCGCATAGGGTGTAATGCCACGAGACGTTACCCTATCCTGCGACATGGCGGCAGATTGGCTATACGATGACGATCAGCACAGCTATCAGAACAACAGCGGATGCAAGCAGGCTTAGAAATTTCTGCACTGGAATGCCGAATGGCTTCGGGTTTATAGCCACGAACTCAGGGTCGCTCCAGGCGGTACCTGGGAAGACAGGTGCCATCAGCATGCAGAGGAAGTAGGCTTCCGCAAGTGCGGCCGCGAGCAAGAAACTGCCAAGGCTCGAAGGCAAGGCGAATAGCAGTGCAATGGCGATGGCAGCGTTGCAAAATCCCAAAAGCATCGTCTGTCCGTTATGGAATTTGGCATGGGGTGGCCACTTCGGATTTCGTATGTGCTGGCATGCGGTTGATGGTATCACCGCGTCAAAGATCAAGCCGCCCAGGCCGCCATAAATTGCGACAAAAGCGATCATCCATTTAGCAATAAACATAGGACACACCTTTCCTGTTCACAGAAAAGGACGTGCGGGTGGCTTCTTCCTGATCAGGCGGAGAAGCTTGCACGAACGTAAATGCCACCCGGACTACCAACCGGGCTGTGACTTTTACACGTCCACAGGCACAGTATGTGACCGGGCACGGAGTTTCAACCCCGCCCATTGGGTTCATGTGTGGTCCCAGTTCGCCCGTGTGAACTGGTCGCTTTCTGGTCAGTTATGAGAGTTTTTTTTGAATGATCATCAGGTCATGTGCTCGCTCAGATACCTATTCCGGCTGTCAACTTATCGCTTTTTCTGCTCGAAATCTGACTGGTAAAAAAACGCAAAGCTGCCAGTCGGTCACTCTCCCTAAAGCAAAAATCTCTTATCAAGGGTGAAGAACATTTCTAGCGCGGGTCGCCTGAAATTTCCGGATTGTCTCGAGAGACAGGCCCTGTACCAGCATCTCATCAATCAGGTCGATATGCAGTCCCGCTAACAGAGAATGGGCATTATAGGTGGCATAAGCCATATCGGCAGTATCTGCCGCATCCATAATGCAGCGTCTCGCTTCTGCATGCATCCATTGATAATGCGGAGATTGCAGTAGTCCCCCGCTGAGTTCCCGGGCGCGGATCAGATGTCTGTTCGCAATCTTGAACATCAGGATGGCATCAAGAAACGCAACAAGACGATCTGGCGGTGCAGTGCTGGCATCAAATGGGGGGGCACTGCTTTCAACACTAGCTTTCAATGTAGCGATTTTGGCAGCCCAAAGCGCATCCAGCAGGCCGTCCCGGTTGCCGAATGCCCGAAACAGGGTGCCTTTGCCGACACAGGCGGCCAGAGCGATCGCATCCATTGTCACGGCACCCGGAATCTCGCTTTGGGCAAAAAGCCTGTCTGCGGCCGCCAGCATATCGTCAGATGACGCAGGCGGCCGCCCCCGATTTTTACGTTGCATTACGGACTGTCGGTCCGTTAAGGATGGAATTTCTGGACTCATGGTCCTTAATTCATATCGGAGAGCGGTGCATGGCGCCAACATCTATCCTTCCCCACTGGCTTGAGACAGCACTCGAAGCGCTCAGGAAGGGCGATATCGATGGCTGGATGTCGATTTATGCCACGGATGCCGTCCATGAGTTTCCATTTGCGCTTGAAGGCATGCCGACCAGCCTGACGGGACGGGATAATATTGCCGCATACATGCGGCGTCTGCCGTCATTCATTCGCTTCGGTTCAGTGAGCGATGTGCGCGTACGTGAAATCGGCGAAGAACTAATCGTGGAAGCGGTAGGCCACCATAACCGGATTTCTGACGGGGCCCCCTGCGAGATTACCTATGTATGGTTCATCACACGACGTAACGGCAAGGTGACGTTGATCCGGGATTACATGAACCCGATCCAGCTACAGCGTATCGCGGCGTCCTGACGCACACACGGTTATGAAGGTAAACACTCAGATAGATGCCCTTCCGCTTTCCCGGCCAATCTGGACTGGAGCCGGACATTCATCTCGGATCGTTAATGCGTGCGATGATCCCGAACGGTAGTGGAGCTATCGTTAATGTCGGATCCTACGCATGCTTTCAGACATTTCCATCGATCGCAGCGTATGCCGCATCGAAGGGTGCCCTTGCCCAGTTCACCCGGACACTCGCAGTGGAAGCCATTGGTCATGGGATCCGTGTGAATGCAGTGGGCGCGGGAGATACCGTAACCAATATTCTCAATCATATTCATGCAGACGGCCCATCAGCCCTTGCGGATTATGGCAAACACGCTCCTATCGGACGGGCTGCTCAACCAGAGGAGATCGCCAGGGTGATTGCCTTTCTCGCATCCGACGAGGCCAGCTTCATGGTCGGGTCGATCGCAATGGCAGATGGTGGGAAAAGCGTAATCCTTCCTGCCTGATCAGATCATTTTCATTTCCGGTCCTATTTTTGCTCGTCATGGCTATGTCTGCCTTGCGGAACGGGCTGTGAACGAGCGATGGTTGTGGCGCTGCCATGACGTCTCTGTCCCATAATGCTTCCTTCCACTCACGTGAAAATATCACACCATCAAATGCCAGGACTAAATAGGTTGGTAGTCGGAGCTAGAAACCCGCAATACCGCCGAGCGTCCCGGGTTCTATCCGCACATCCGCAGCGGGGGCGTGGCGGCCAGCAGGATGTCGAACATCGGCTGTGCCTCGGGGCCGGTTTTCTCGCCTTTGTGGGCCAAGGTGGCCTATCGCATCGCGGCGACAGCGGCAACGTCCTGGGGCAGAAGAGGCTGGATGATCGTCATGAACCATCTCCCTGACTGGTGCGTGGGGTCGGCGTTCAGCCGTTCGCCCACTGGGTGGCGGCGTCCTTTGCGAACGCGGCATAAGAGCGCGGAGCACGACCAAGCAACTTCGTCAGGTGCGCGATGTCGCCTGCCGTCGCGACCGCCCCATCGGTCTGGTAACGGGCGAACATCAGGCGCAGATCGAGGGCGTGCCAGGCCGGCAGCATGGTCTTCATGCGTTGTTCCATCACACCGAGATCATCGCCGCCGTAGCGGATGGAGCGGCCGAGCGCCGCGCTCCAGATGGCGGCGATACCTTCGCCGGTCAGGCCATCCGGACCGACCAGCGCATAGGTCTCGCGGCCGAGCGGTGCCACGGCCTGCTCCCGGCGAACCAGTTCGATCGCGGCGGCCTCGCCGATGTCGCGGATATCGACCATCGAAACGCCCCTTGCGCCGATCGGCGCGCCGTACGCACCGAATTTCAGCAGAGGATCCTTCTGGCGCAGGTCATTCTGGATGAAATAGGCCGGGCGCAGGATAGTCGTAGGCAGGTCGAGCGCTTCGATCATCCGCTCGACCGTGAATTTGCCGGCGAAATGCGGCACGTCGGCGTAGGCCTCGCCCATGAATACCGACAGATAGACGATGCCCTTGACGCCGGCCTCGCGCGCGACCGTCAGGGCCAGCATGGCCTGGGTCAGTTCGTCGGCGACGTTCGGGACCAACAGGAACAACGTGCTGACGTCTTTGAGCGCCGCGCGCATCGCATCCACATCCGCAAGATCGCCGCGAACCGGTGTCACGCCGGAGGGAAGCTGAGCTTTCTCGGGCGAGCGGGTCAGGGCGCGGACCTCGATATTCCGCCCCTCTAGATGGGCCAGGACCTGGGACCCGATGGTCCCCGTGCTGCCAGTCACCAGAATAGTCATTGTGAACACTCCTGAAAATATTGTGTCTCGAAGAGAAAGATATCCGTTCCAATCGAGAATATGAGACGGCATTTTTGAGATGACGTGTCTCAATATCGGAACAGCGCGATGAACCTCGAAGCCCTCTCCGCCTTCAATCTGGTCGCTGCCCATGGCGGCTTCGGCCGCGCCAGCCGTGTGACCGGCCGACCGAAGGCGACGCTGTCGCGCCGGGTCGCCGAACTCGAACTGAGCCTCGGCGTCAGACTGATCGAGCGAGGATCCAAAAGCCTGCGATTGACCGACGAAGGGCGCGCTCTCCACGAGCGTACGGACGGGCTTCTGTCGGAAATCGTGGAAGCCGGCGAGGCTGTCGTCCTGGGTGCGTCGACCCCGAGGGGCAGATTGCGGGTCAGCGCGCCGGTGGTCTTCGCCCATGTCGCACTTCCCCAGATCGCCGCCCGTTTTGCTCTCGCCTATCCCGAAGTCCAGCTTGAGATCTCCGCCGAGGATCGCAAGGTCGATCCGATCGAAGACGGCTACGACCTGGTGATCCGCATCGACCCCTCGCCGGATGAAATGCTTGTCGGCCGCCGTTTCCTCACCGATGAACGTTTGATCGTAGCGCCGACAGACATGAAGCGGCCCATCCCGACGACGGACGGCGCGGTGTGTCCCGTCAAGGCCGTCCTGCTGAGCGCTGCTCCCTCAACCATCATCTGGCGTATGAGTTCCCGAACGGCCCCCGAGAGCGTCCTCGCGCCGGAACCGGTCATACGCTTCTCGTCACTCCTGATGGTGCGCGATGCCGTGCTGGCAGGCGCGGGCGCGGCTCTGCTGCCGAAGCTTCTCGTCGCGGACGATGTCGAAGCTGGCCGACTGGCCTGCTGGGGAACCCACACCGGTCCATCGGTTGAAATCTGGGCGCTCCAAAGCTCGCGCCGTCTCATCGGCGCCAAGGTCCGTGCTTTCTTGGATGTGGTCGAAAAGGCGTTCCCAGAGAAGATTTTCGTCCCGCCGATCTGAGTGAGGGCTGGATCGCTGTAAAAGCTATGCCGCCAATCCGCCCGAAAGCTAGATCCGGACCGAGGTGCCGGACTTGCGAATCGTGTGACGCGCTCTGGCAGGCCGTGCAGTTCCATCCGGATGAAATCGAAAACCGCGGCCGGGCGATTGCCGAAGGTGTGTGGATTGCCGTGAAGGCGTGGGAGCGGAGCTCCTGCCGGCATCGTCCGGGTTGTGTCGCCTGCTGGCCTGCGGACTGTGAGATGGAGGAGACCGTTCATGTCGGACGACAACGCTCTGGCTACGCTGCGCATGCCCGGGAAAAGGCGTGTGACAATCGCCGGACGGTAGAGACACGGGTCATGGATGTGGAAATCCATTCAGTGCTGGAAGAAGCTGCCGTTACGATCATGCTGCATGCGGATCCGCTGGAGCAGGAGGCACAGGCGCAGGGCGGTCTGCAGGAGAGGCGGATGGAACGGGAGCGCCAGGAGCTTGCAATAGTCAACGGGCGTATCCAGTCAGTGATGACGGCAATTGAAGACGGGCTCTATACGCCTGCGCTGAAGACGCGTATGCAGCAACTCGAAGACCCGGCGGCCCGGCTGCGGGCCAGCCTGCAGATTGCCGGCACCCACCAGCGTGCGGTTCTGACGGCTCCACGCCGCTTCACGACACAGGCCCGCAAGCCGATCGCCGCGCTGAGGGAAAGGGATGATACGGAAACCGTGCTGAAGCTGCGGCGGATGATCGGGCCAGTTGCCATGACACCGGCAGCCGGACAGTCGGGGTTACGTTTCACGTTGCGGACCCGCAGGGTATGCGAGGGGTGAAGTGAAAAGGTTCGACCAGCAAGGGCGGTCAGGCGAAGGTTCCTTCCGCAAGGCTGTGGGCAAGCCGGACGACCAGTGCGTCCCTGCCATCGCGAAGCGCTTCCAAGGCTGTCTGACCGGCAAGTTCGGGATGAGACTGCATCAGAAAGCGGTAAATGGTCCATCCGCTATCGCCCAGCGCGTCGAAAAGCGCGGGCAGGACACGGAAGGGCTGTCCCGTCGCGCTGATCTGCCAAGCCGGATAGCGCGATCCCCGTGGTGAGGGGCCTGGCAGAATGAGGACAGCATGGGCCTGTTCCAGATCACGCAGGTCTGAGACGGTCACGCCAAGGCGGTGGGTAAAAACCTCCCCCGTCAGCATGTCCGGACCAGCAAGAATGGTGGCTGCTAGGTGGCGCCCCCGTTCTTCTGCGCGGGCGAAAGCCTCACTCCATGTTCGTGGCCTGTCTGTCAAGAATGCTGTCTTTTTATCTTTACGGGAGAGAGGAGAGCGATTCCATCATGGGGCAGGCGGAAGAGCCACTGTATCACCCGTCCGGATTGTATGCATGTGGCGGGGAGGGGCCCGAAAGTACGGGACACCTTCGTTTAAACGGGATATACGTGATGCATATCCATGGGGAGGAATAGCCGATGCTGACCCGTACGACACTCTTTATGTCCAACCGCTCGCAGGCAGTGCGCCTGCCGAAGATGGTCGCCTTCGGGGAGCAGGTGCGTGACGTCGTCATCGTGTCCGAAGGTTCACGGCGGATCATCGCACCGGCCGATGCAGCGTGGGATGATTTCTTTGCGGCTCCCGGGGTGGATCTGGGGGAGCGAAACCAGCCGACCATGCAGGAACGCGAGGCGCTCTGAATGCTGCGTTATCTGCTGGATACGAATCTCTGTATCCGGGTGTTGCGGGATCGACCACAAGGGCTGCGTCCGAGATTCAACAGCTGTGCGGAGGAACTCTGCATCTCGGACGTGGTTCTGTATGAACTGCTTTATGGCGCGGAGCGCTCGTCTGATCCTGTGCGCACCAGACGCGAGGTTGAGCACTTCGCGGCAAGGCTGGCAGTCCTGCCATTCGATAGTGAAGCGGCTGCCCATACAGCGGATATTCGGGCTGCTCTTGAACGGAATGGCCGTATCATAGGTCCATATGATCTCATGATTGCCGGGCATGCCCGAAGCAGGGGGCTGATTGTCGTGACGGGGAACCTTCGGGAATTCCAGCGGGTAGAGGGGCTTCGAACGGAGGGCTGGCTTACTGGCACGGTCTGATTGGGAAAGGCGTGGTGATGCTTGGCCCGATAGCAAAGGCAACAGGGGGGAATAGGCTAAGCGGCGGCACACGCGCAACAGTGACCTTCTCGAAGTCCGGGTTACTGTTCGGCTGCTCCGCCTGGGCAAAGCTGCAGCCGGTCGATCAGCTAGCGGCTACCCGAACCGGCGGTTCAGTTGTTAGATAAACTATTGTTACGGGCTATCGGCGCGCCCGCGAGCGATCCCGTCGACGTGGTGTTCGACCAGCCGACCGCTTTCGATATCGGCCCCCATAGCGTGGAATGGCATCTAAGACGGTGATGATGCCCGCATGGTGTAGAGAGCATTGCCTAGCTGCCCCGATCAGTGCCGACTGATGGTTTGCATGAGTGTCCGGTATTTCAAATTGCGATCTGCTACCGGACATTCCGCTCTCCCCGCATAGCTACCCGTCTGAAATGCGAGGATCTTCGTTTGTAATGGTAAGACCGAAAATTGAGTACCAGTGCGGGGTCAATCGGCAATCAATACACGCGGTGTTCCGTAGCTCGGATCTCGTTAGGGCCGCGTCCGAGCCGTGTCATCCCCTACCTCTTCTCAAGGTTGGCCGATTACCCGCCTGAAAGTCGAGACCTGCAATCGCCAGGACTACCCAATTCTGGCGAAACGGCCGGATTTGATAACCGCCCCAAAAAACGAAGTTTTGCGAATTGCTCGTTCTCGACCTGTTCGTTCGGTGCGTTTTTTTACCTACTCTTTAATGAGCGGTAATTTATATGCCCTTTGGCATAAAAGTATTACGCATCATTGCCATATATTCGGTTTCTCCCTTTTCCCAGCGTGCGGTGACAAGGGGTTTGATGTCGTCCGTTGGTAGGTAGCGGAGTTGATCTGTCCCGTCGGTTACGGCAGTGAAGATGGTTTCCGTAACCTTGGTAACCGCATCCTTGTCCGCTCCCTTGATAAAGCCAGAGAACAGATCCGCTGTTGCCTTGCAGAAAGCCGCGTAATCTTCCGGAACAGGATTGAAGCCTGTTTCTGCGGCGCTCCGGGCGGGGAAATTCGTCGCGGGCACCGCACCTGGTTCAACGATCTTGACGGTGACGCCTACAGCAGCCAGTTCATACTGAATGGCTTCGGAGAAGCCCTCAAGTGCGAATTTGGAGGCGTTATAAGGCGATCCGGTCGGCAGGCCGAATATCCCCATCCCGGATGAAATGTTGACGATCATGCCCGCCTTCTTTTCCCGGAAATGCGGAAGGATCGCCCGGATAACTTCCATTGGGCCGAAGACATTCACGTCGAACTGTTCCCGCATTTTTTCCAGCGGGACCGCCTCGAAAATATTATAAACACCGAAGCCAGCATTGTTCACGATGGCATCGATCCCTCCAAAGCGGCCGATACCCTCGGCAATCGACGCAACGATGCTTGCGTGATCCTGAACATCCAGGCGATTGACGAGGACATTGGGCAGTTCTGCCAGTTCCTTCCCCGCTTCCGGATGGCGCATGGTCGCCACGACATTCCAGCCGCGTTTCGCGAACAGGTGAGCCGCGGCTTTTCCAAAGCCGGAAGAGCACCCTGTGATCAGAATAGTCTTGGACATGATTTTTTTTCCTATCGTGAAGCAATAATTGACGCGCAGAAGAAGAACCGGCTCAGGCAGGGAACTTCACACTCGTCATCAGTTCGCTGAGGGACCAGAGCTGGGCGGCCGCAGCAGGATCAATCGCATAGGGGGCAACGCCCTTGTCGCGTCCTTCAGTGTGATTTTCGGAAATTGAAAACTGATCTGACTGTTCCTTCATCAACGGTGCAATATCGCAGTCAACGCAGAATACGCCTCCCATCTCGGCAAGGCGGGAACTGGTCGCGCACCAGACCTGCGTCGCACCCCCCATTGGAACGGATTTGACATCCCGCGCGGGATCAATGTTGGGATTGCCATATTCATCAATCACGCCCACAGCCTTTAATGCTTCGACCGGTACATGCTTTTCGAGGCCTGTCCCCGGTATTCCTCCCGGATGGAGCGAAAAAGCCCGGACATCATCGGTCTTGCCACGAGCATCGAGTTCAACAGCGAACAGGATATTTGCCGTCTTGGATTGCCCGTAAGCAGCCCAGGGATCGTAAGGACGGTCACGGAAATTGATGTCATCGAAGACGAGCGGCGAGAAACGGTGTCCCATGGACGACACGGAGATGACGCGGGCACCGGCCGTCTGCTTCAGGGCAGGCCAGAGACGGGCCGTAAGCTGGAAGTGACCAAGATGATTGGTCGCGAATTGCAGCTCATAGCCCCGTGCATCGAGCGTGAGGTCAGGTAGCGCCATGATGCCGGCGCTATTGACCAGCATGTCAAGGGGAAGACCGGTTGAGAGGAAACGAGCGGCAAATGCATCGATGGAAGCCGGATCGAGAAGATCCATAGGCTCAATTTCAACACTGCTCAGGCCCTCAAGCGCCAATTTCGCCCGTTCGACGTCACGTGCCGGGACGATGACGCGGGCTCCTGCGGAGAGCAGCGCCCGCGCGGTCTCTCGGCCAAGGCCAGAATAGCCGCCGGTGACGATCGCGACTTTACCCACGAGATCTGATCCCCGGATGACATGCGAGGTGGTCGAAGAGGCTGTGAAGCCGGAATGGATCGGGGTCTGTGGCGTAGTCATAAACCTGTCTCCTGCTGACAGCCCTTGACTGTAGAGCGTCATGCCCGAACGCAGAATGCTTGATCGTGCATGATACATGCGTGATAGTTCAGTTATGTCACTTGATCCTGTTTCTTCGATCCTTGCGCTTGCCGAAACACGCGCTTCAACAGCGGGCGGATTCGTCACAGGCGGAGTCTGGGCGCTCGCGTTTCCCCCGCCTTCGAAGATCAAGTTTTTTACGATTGTGAGGGGGAAAGCGTTCCTGCGCGTTGAAGGAAGTGAAAAGGTCGTTTCGCTTCAGGCCGGGGACGTTGTTCTCCTGTCAGCGCCGAAATCATTTGTGCTCGGTACAGACCTGACACGACAACCATTGGATGCGCTGGAAGTTTTCCCCATCGGCGCCCCGACCGTGGTTCAGATCGGAGAAGGCGACGACTTCTTTCTCATGGGGGGCACGTCGATCTTGACGCCGTCAGTGGACGCATTCTTCTGGACAGTCTGCCTTCATTGATCCGTCTTCAGGCAGGCGGCCGGGAAGCAGAAAAACTGCAATGGCTGATCGGCCAGCTCGTAGAGGAATTCCGGGGTCATGAGGCCGGATCGGGCTTTGCGTGTTCTGGCCTTGCCCAACTTATGTTTTTACAGATCCTGCGTGGCTATCTTTCGCGGTCGGAAAACAGCGGTGCCGGATGGCTCCGTGCAATAAGCGATTTGCGTATCGCACGGGCGCTGGCACTTATTCATGACGATCCTGCCCGGGAATGGCACCTGCCGGATCTTGCGAAAGCGGCCGGAATGTCCCGCACAGCCTTTGCAACCCGGTTTCGAGAAATAGCGGGTGTCACACCCCTGGCCTACGTGACCCAGTGGCGTATGCACCTTGCGGAGCGTGCGCTCCGTGACGGAGAAAAGACGATTGCAATGATTGCACAATCGGTCGGCTACGCATCTGAAGCGGCCTTCAGCAACGCCTTCAAGCGGGTAATGGGTGCCTCTCCGACGCGATTCCGCACCCATCAGAGGCAAGAACTGACCGAGACCCGCAAGGGAGAGCCAGTCGGCAGGGACTACGTTCCCTTGCTGGCATAACGGTCGTGAACGGCAATCCGGTCGCCTCGCATCATGCCTGCCCCACCACACTGCCGTCCTCAGGCGCTCAGTGGATCAGATGACGATTTTTTTCGTCAAAGTTTTTCGGCAATGCGAATTGTGTGCGTCAGTTCTCTCAGTCCAGATGGAGGATGCCGCCGACTTGAATAATAGATCGCGAATGGTGCGCCCATTGACGCCCAGTCAGGGAGGACAATTTCCAATGTGCCTGCTGCGATCTCCGCTTCGATACGCCTCTCCAGGCAATAGACCAGCCCTAGCCCGCGTCGGGCAGCTTCCAAAGCCATCTGTGTATCGTTGAGACGTAACGGACCAGAGCCCTCGATCCGGATCATCTCGTCACCGTTACCGAATTCCCAGGGGTAGGTGGAATTATCGCCAATCCGCATCTGAATGCACTGATGCTGATATATATCCGAGGGTTTCAGAGGGCGTCCGTGACGGTTCAGATACTCGGGAGCGCCAGCGACGACCCAGCGCAGCGGTTTGGTGAGAGGTATGGCGATCATATCCTGCGGCACACGGTCCAGGAATCTGATGCCGGCATCATATCCGCTTTCCACGATATCAGTGAGACGATCATCTACTGTGATGTCGAGATGGATGAGCGGGAAACGAGCAAAAAAATCCTCCCACACAGATGCTAGCAGTAACTGCCCCGCATCTTTCGAAACATTAAGACGAAGGCGCCCTGTTGGCTCTGTACGTTGTCCTTCGAGCGCTGATAATCCGCCGGCAATAGCCTCGAACCCAACGTGCAAGGCTTTCGACAGATCGTCACCTGCTGCCGTAAGCGCTACCGAGCGACTGGTCCGATGCAGGAGCCTCACACCAAGCCGGCTTTCCAGGCGACGCATCGCATGGCTTACCGCGGAAGTCGTCAGGTTCAGGTCAACGGCAGCCAGGCGGAAACTGCCGCAACGCGCAATAGCCAGAAATACATTCAGATCAGCGAGATCGGAGCGATCGACGTGACGCAAAAGATGATCCTGTTTCAATGTTACGTTGAATTGAGATCATCGTAAGGCCCTTTCGACGAGCAGGGAAAGTACCTAACTTTTGTGTGCACCAGTCGGGTGTTGGCGAACGGCTGTGTAGATAGCTGACAATAATTGACTGTAAGACAGAAGGAATTTTCAATCATGACATGGACACCGTCATCGCAGCGTTATGAACAGGCAACCTTCCGGCGGTGTGGTCGCTCAGGCTTGGATCTGCCACCGATTTCGCTCGGGCTGTGGCACAATTTCGGGGGGAGGATGTCTTCGAGACTGGTCGGGCGACGATCAGGCGGGCATTTGATCGTGGTGTGACCCATTTTGATCTGGCTAACAATTACGGCCCCCCTCCTGGTTCTGCTGAGGAAAATTTTGGTCGCATCGTGGAACTGGATTTTCAGAGTCACCGTGACGAAATGATCATCTCATCGAAGGCCGGGTGGGATATGTGGCCGGGACCATACGGCAATGGCGGATCACGCAAATATCTTCTGGCCTCACTGGACCAGAGCCTCATGCGTATGAAGCTGGATTACGTTGATATCTTCTATTCACATCGCCCTACTCCGGATGTGCCACTGGAAGAGACGATGGGCGCGTTGATTCACATGCACCGTCAGGGCAAGGCATTATATATCGGTATCTCGTCTTATGGACCAAAAAGAACCCGCGAAGCTGCCCGGATACTTCAGGAGGCCGGTGTCCCTTTGCTGATCCATCAGCCATCCTATTCAATGCTGAACCGGTGGATCGAAACGGAGCTTCTGGATACGCTGGATGAACTGGGCACGGGTTGCATCGCTTTTTCACCATTGGCGCAAGGATTGCTGACCGGAAAATACCTCAACGGTGTTCCGGAAGCGTCCCGTGCGGCGGCGGGTGGCTCGTTTAGCCGCGATATGCTGAGCGAAGAAAACCTCAACCATATCCGTGCCCTCAACGATATTGCCCGTAGCCGTGGCCAGTCATTGGCGCAGATGGCGATTGCATGGGTCCTACGCGATCCCCGCGTTACGTCTGCGCTGGTCGGCGCGCGAAATACCAAACAGCTTGATGACTCACTTGATGCACTGAAGAATCTTACCTTTGATGCGGAAGAGCTGCACACGATTGATCGTTATGCTCGTGAGGGAAATATTGATCTTTGGCGTGGTTTGTCTGACTGATGTCTTTATAGGCGCTCGCTGCGGATCGCACGATTTGTGAGACAGAACATTAATAAAAACGACCGTTTATCAATCGACTATGTCATGCAGCGAGCCTCTCTACGAACCCACTGACAAGCAGCAGTTTTCTTTGGTTGCAGGCCCCCGCAACCAGAAATGCCCTAAAAACCCCGCTAAATTCCTGACTTGGCAGGTTTTTTTGTTACACTCCCCACAACACGCCTATCGAATATCCTATCATTTCAATAGTTTGGCTTCGATAGGTTTAAATCGGGGTGCCTGACACCCGCAACCACCTGTCCTGTACGTGGGTTTGACGAGCGTGCTCCGGCGTACCGGGGTGGAGGAGAAAAGGGAAGGGGCTCAGCTGAGGGCATGCTGCTACCCCGAAATGAAAGCCACCTCGGGATGACGGCTGGGTCGTCACTTCTCAGCACCCAAATCGGTCAAAGCCGCTGCCGCTGGATCGCTCTAAATATATAAATAGTGGATCTGATCGAGAACTTCTTCTGTAATCTCAAGGAATGCAAACGCATCGCGATGTGCGCCGACAAAATGGACTGATCCGGCGCCGTCCTAGCACTACAGTTGCAGTTTGTTTTGTTCGTTAATTGTTCATGGCTTCCATACTTTTCAGAAGGCTCGAATTTCAGGCGATCTACGGCGAGAAAAACCGTAATTTTGTCGTTTTTCTGGATCGGAAAATAGACTGCAACTGTAGTGCTAGGCTCAGGACCTATTAATTTATTGAACTGAGTGGGGCATGGTGATTCACAGGCTTACCGATGCAGTTGAGGCTGTGAGTGACATGTTTTTGCTGTCCGAGAGCCAGATGGAACGGATCAGGCCATTTTTCCCTCTGGCTCATGGGGCTCCACGTGTGGATGACCGTCGTGTTCTGAGCGGGATTGTTTACGTGGTCCGCAACGGTCTTCAGTGGAAAGATGCCCCGAAAGCGTATGGTCCGCAAAAGATCTTAGAGTATCCGTTGTGGTCAAGCGGCTTTTGGCGTCCAAAGCCGATCTTTGTGAAGCAGGGCGTTTGCGAGGACAACGAGCTTTCGCATGATGGCGCCCATGGCGACGAAGATCATGGCCTGTGACACGGCGACGCGGCGCTCGTAATCACGCACGAGCCGGCGCCAGCGGGTCATCCAGCCAAAGGTCCTCTCGACCACCCAGCATCGCGGCAACACCTCGAAGCCCTTTGCTCCGTCACGGCGGCGGATAATCTCGACGATGAAATCCAGATAAATCGACTTGTCCATCAACTTCAGGCAGTCATAGGCGCCATCGGCGAACAGATGCTTTACCCACGGCCAACGCTTGCGGATCGCATCCAGGATCATCTGAGCGCCGGCACTGTCGGAGATGTCGGCCGGAGTCAGGTTGACCATCAGGAGGCGCCCGTCCGTATCGACGACGATATGCCACTTGCGCCCGACGACTTTTTTACCGGCATCGTAACCCCTTGTCCTCGCATGAGGCGCTTTGATGCTCTGGCTGTCGATCACCGCCGCTGTCGGACTAGCCTCGCGGCCTGCCTGCTCCCGGTCAGGCATCAGTTCAACGTCATGGATAGTCTGGAACAGGAACCGTCGCGCCAGTTCCCGGAACCAGCCATAGACCGTGCGCCAGTGCCCGAAGTGGATCGGCAGCATCCACCAACCGCAGCCTGAACGAACGAGATTGCGCACCGCGTTGATCACCTCACGGAATTCAACCTCCCGTGGGCGGCCACGACGCCCAAGACTTGGCATCAATGGCGCGATCCGCTCCCATTCATCGTCCGTCATGTCAGACGGGTAGCGTTTCGTCTTGCTGATAATCCCGGCCATCCGGCCCCTCTGCTCTGGCGTCCACATCCAGAGCTTGAATCGCATCAGACCGATTTTCCAAACCGGCTCTTATACAACCGCTTGATCCGGTGGAGCCGCCTGGGTGTCTTTGACCGGATCTTTGTCGCCTTGACAGAACAGGCTGGCCGTTCGAAGCGCCTGGTGATCGATGCGACACATCTGAAAGCACACCGGACAGCAGCCTCCCTGCTTAAAAAGGGGTTTTTCCCCGCGATATCGGACGCACGAAACGCGGCCTGAACTCAAAACTCCATGCCGTGCGCGATGGTCAGGGCCGACCGATCCGGTTTCATCTGACTGCTGGACAGGTCAGTGACTTCAAAGGGATAGATGTTCTTCTGGCGCACCTGCCGGTAGGAACAGAAGAGGTCGTCGGGGATCGGGTTTATGACAGCAACCGGATCAGACGATTTCTTGTCGAACGAAACATTACCGCCTGCATTCCACCGAGGAAGAACCAGAAATCAAAGCCATCTTACAACTGGAACCTTTATAAAAAGCGCCACCTTATCGAAAACATGTTCGCAAAGCTGAAAGCCTGGTGACGTATAGCGACCAGATACGACCGCTGCGCTCACACGTTCATGTCCGCAATCCAGATCGCAGCAAGTTTCATCTTCTATCTCAAAGAATGAGTATCCGTCTTGGTCAAGTGTGGCGTGGTTCCCATAACCTGTCATTGCGTAACAGGACATTCGCCAGAATGACGAGACGCCGCATGAGAGCGGTCAGAGCCACTTTTGCGTGCTTTCCCTTATCCGTCAGACTAAGATAAATGCTTCGAAGGTCAGGGTTATGCCGCATGGCAACCAGAGCAGGCATGTACAGGGCGTTTCTGACATGAATCCGACCACCCCGAATAAAGCTTTTACCCTGCCACTTTCCTGATTGCCTGGTGACAGGAGCCAGACCTGCGAGCGCAGCAACCTGCCCATTTTCCAGTGTGCCCAGCTCGGGGATATCAGCGATCAGCATCGCAGCCGTGGCCTCTCCAATACCTGGAATACTGACCAGAATGGTGCGTTTTCGAGAGAGGCTCTCGTCTGTCGAGATCAGTTCGCTGATTGCCTGATCGATGGCTGCGATCTGAGCCTCTATCTGACGAAGTCTATAGCGTGTCAGACGTTTTAGGAGACTGAGCTGCAGGTTTTGCTGGCGATTGAGCAGGGCTGTCCTGTCACGGGTCAGATTTCGTCGTCCAGCTGCCAGTTCCTGGAGCGCAGACTGCAGCTCGTTGCAGATCGTAGACGTCCTGGGTTCAAGAAGTGCTCCCATCCTGGCCAGCATCATGGCATCTACCCGATCCGTTTTTGCAAGCTTCCCTGTTGCTTCAGCAAACTTTCTTGCGTGCCGCGGATTGATCCGTGAAAATGGGATGCCGGCCTTGGCCAGATGACTCTCCAGTTGACGATGGAAAGGGCCGGTCGCCTCGAAGACAACATGCACAGCATGTTGCCTGCCAATCCATCGTAGAAGCGTTCTGAGGCCTTTCGTATCGTTGGAAGTCTGGATCAGGTCACCAGATGGATATTGAGCGGCATCAAGGTGATCCTTGGAAACGTCAATGCCAACAACAACGTCATGACTCTCCAGCTTTGAGCATGTCTGTGCCATTTCCCATTGTCCTATGCTTGTCATCCGGGATTTTCTCCCAGGTATCCGTTCAGGCCCGAGGAAAAGAAGAGGCGGTCATACTCATTCGCGGCCCATCATGGCCTATCCTGACTCGACCCGCTCTCTCCAGCAGTCACGAGGTGGCCACCTCCTGACTGCTGCCTTTGTCGCATACAGCGACCCGGATTTCATAAGACAAGTCCTGCGCCTAATTAGAGCATCGATTGTCGAAGCTTCCTTGCCGCTCAAATAAGCTCCTAGCTCCCCTTTGTTCAGTATCTCCCGATAAAATGCGTTGGCATTTCCTGCTTGGTCGAACGCGAGCCCATTCGTGAGCTTTACGGGTTTAGCTGGCATATAACTTCTCCACACAAACCGTCACACCGTGATCGGAAGAGCAATTTCAGGTTGGATAGAGACGAGCGAGGTGTGTTCAGTAAGAATTGTTGAAAACAGATCAGCATGCTTGGGTGCTTCGAGGGTCACGACGAGCGCGTAAGCGATCGGCCGCGCTCGAGTAGTGGGGCCTGCGTCCTGCCTAGCGATATAATGGATATCAAAGACTGGATCGCGAAGGGACTTGCCTAGCAATGATTGCTCCGCATGAAGAACGGTTTCCCACTTACCAGAATCGGAGCGGCGTTCTTGCTCCGACGCGTATTTTCGCAGATTAAAAAATGATCGAGACTCAGCATTTGCCTTCCCGTCCTTGCGCCGATCATCGTTCGGTCGAAAGACCACCTCAAGCCCCGATCTCGTGTAAGCGCCGGAATGGTGTGGGTCGGTTGGTGTCGAATAACAGAAAGTCGCTTTCACCTTCACCTTCCCTGTGAGCCCTTTCTTGGGAATGGGCAGCGGAGCTCTCAAATATTTCCCGGGCCGAAGTTCACCTTGATAGACAACCCGCGCCACGCCATCACCGCAGGTAATCACGTTTGCAAGCTTATCCGAGACGCATCCCCAGCCGACCTCAGCCTGTGGTAAGTTATTTTGCGTGGCACTATGGACGAGAAGCGCCTTGATCGCCAAGACACTAAGGTCCTTGCCCAAAATTGCGCGTATGCCTACGGCACTGCGGAGAAGGTTGGGCGCAGCAAAACTGGTCCCCAGTTGGGGAGAAAGCGATGGACGCTTGCCTGGTGTTAGCGCGTGGAAATACTCTCCCGCGCTACCCCCGAAGGCCACGAGGTCCGGTTTCACAAAGCCTGGGCTTCTGCCTGGTCCAACAGCGCTGTATGGAGCGCGTTCCCAATCTTTCTTGGTCGAATCGGCAGCTCCAACCGCTACAACGTTGACGCAATCGCCTGGAACCTGGACGCGATTAAGCTGAAGCTCCGCATCTTCATTGCCGTTGTTGCCAACGGCCACGGTGACGAAAGTGCGACCGTTACTTAGTCGCTCGTCGATGAGCGACGTCCAGCCATGGGGATCTCCGTCGTCGACGATTTCATCGGGACCGAGGCTCAAGTTTATGAATTCGTACTGTCTCGACAGTAATACTTCGTCGATCAGGCCAAGGGTTCGATAAAGCTGTGCAGGATGTTCCTGATTGATAGCCTCATCGACAACTCGAAGATGGTCGACATAGGAATAAGGACGACCTGCTGAGCCATTGGGCTCAATCGGTCCAAACAGGAAGGCCGAGGTTACCGCGAGGCCATGTTCAGGGCCGTCAGCGTGATCGTTTGCATCAGGATCCATAAGTTCATAGTTGCGCACCCAAGGCCCGATCGCGTGATGATCAGGAAGTCCTCCGTCCAAGATCGCCACTCGGGGTTGTAATGATAGAGGCTGCGCTGTGGGCAAGCTGCAGGTGATTTTTACGCTTCTCAACGGAGCCGGTATGGGTCGCATACTTCTGAGTGCGGGCATCGGCCTGATCACCCTTACGAGCGAGAATGCGCTCAGCTTGTGGATGCCCCCTCGGTTCCCGCGCACTGGCAGGAACCAAAGGTTACCGACGATAAAGCCGAGCTTGTCCATGAGCTCGACACCGGCCTGCTCAGCGAACTTTGCAAAGGCTGATTGAACGTCTTCGGAGTCGACATCGTCAGCAAGAAGATGGACACCGACCTCGTAGACAGCTTCCTTATGCCCGCGAACGACTGCCTTCACTTTGTCTTCGGGATCGGTCGCTGAGAAAGCTTCGATATGGGTGAGATCCCGAGCTGCTTGCTCATCGTCATTTAGAGATATTGCAAGCTTCGGTAGCGAACGAAAATTTTTGCGGCGGCCAGCAACGTAAAGCTCTGTCGTCGGCACTTTCTCTGGCACGCCCTGCCGGGTCCACCGCTTCGGCGTTACGTGCACGGTTCTACTACCGACCGCCTCAAGACCAGCCTCCTTTAGTAGGCTAGAAGGGAAATACGCCCGCGCGATGAAACTCGGATTGATAAGAACCTTTCCGACAGCGATGTCTTTAGGGAACGCCGCGGCAGGTGTCCTGTCGAATACCTCCACAGCCTGCGTAAACTGGGGTACGAGCAATTCCCGAGCTTCATTCAGCGAATATACGCTCGGCTCGGACGGCTTGCGCCGCGGCGGTGGCACCTGACGTGCTAGAAGCTCCCCACGACCGATAAGAAAATTAGTCGCCATGGGTCATGTGCTCCTGTTTCTGATATTTACGGATCGTGTCACGACTGACGCCTGTGATGTCGCTAATTTTATGCTGTGACAGACGCGTTAGGTGTGTCAGCTTTTTCGCGAGATGCTGTCGGGAGACGCGGTCAATTACGGCAGCGTGCCGACGCGCCAAACCTTCGACCAGCTCTTCGATCGACGCTGTCTTAAGCGTTATGGCTTTTCTGAATTGTCGGGCCGTGCGTTCGATGTCGCTAAACGAATAGCCGTCAAGAAGCATCGCGATGGTTGGAAGCCAACGATCAAATTGCTGACCCTCACCCGACATGAGTTTCCTTAACAACTCTTCGACGCGTTGTTTGTCAGGCTGAGGAAACTCCACGGTTTGGTCAAATCGCCGCCAAAGGGCAGGATCTATCAATTCGGCGTGGTTCGTTGCAGCTAGCAGGAGGCTTGTCGATGGCCATGCGTCGATCTCCTGCAGGATCACGGTGACAAGCCGCTTCAATTCGCCAACGTCAGACATGTCGCCGCGACGCTTTGCGATCGCATCGATTTCATCGAGGAGAAGCACGCATGGTATCGACTTTGCATAGTTGAGCACGGCGCGCAGATTGTTACCTGTGCGTCCTAGATAGCTGCTCATGATCGCGGTCAGATCCAGGACGAGAAGCGGCAGGCCGAGTTCTGCTGCAATCCACTTCGCTGTCATCGTCTTGCCAACGCCTGGCGGCCCAACAAAAACAGCCGAGCGTATCGGCTCCAGTCCCAGAGCCTGCAGCTTCTTGCTTTGTCGACGCTCGGCTAACAGCTGCTGGATGGGAAGCCTTACAGCTCCCGATAGAAGCGGCTCGACGGCGCCAGCAGTGTCAATTCGTAGCAACGCTAATTGATCTGCATCGTCACCTTCAGCAGCAACTTCCTGATCCGCTTTCGGTAACGTCTTTTTCCGCATCGGCGATGCCACGGGTGCGGCTTGCAAATATTCGTCAATCTGCCGCGAAAGGTCTGGCACCGACTGGCGATACTTGCGAACCAGCTTAGCCGCAAAGAGCCGCATCCCGTCAATTTCGCTCTTCAGACCGAGGCGAATAGACTGGGCTAGATCTGTCGATATATCTCTAATTTCTCCCATGTCCACGCTAGACGACTGATTTACCATAACTAATTTTTCCACTTGATTGGCATAATTATTTATGACACATCTGTTTTGTGATTGGAAGGACCATTCGGGAGGTTTGATGCAAGTTGTTTTCGTCCATGGGGTGAACAACAGAGATCTCGGCGACGGCGCTTATGAGAAGATGACGCGCAGGCGTGCGGACAGGTTCAATCGCCTTGCCTTTGATCAAACGGCGACGATCCGTTTTCCTTACTGGGGGAAATTTGGGCTTGCCGAAAAGTCATTGCTCTCACTTCCGACGTCCAAGGGTCAGACGCAGACACTCGGCACTTTGGTGGCGCCTGCCACACTGGCCGATAGAGCCTCGATCGTGGCGGCTGCAAAGGCAGACTTTCCGGGAGTTGTCGCGTCGTTGTCGGTTGCAGCTCTCGATGCGGTATCGAGCAGCGAGTCGGAAGCTGAGCGCCATTCGGTAGAAGATTTCTGGATGGCTGCCGCACGCTACGCTGATGCCCGTCCCATACCAAGCTGGTTGAGTAACCTTCATTCTGAAGACGAATTGGGAGAGAGGCTTGCTGGTGAAGTGGGCGCGTCGCGTAGAGTTGAATCGCTTGGCGTGGGCTGGCTCCCGAAGTTGCCAAAATTAGATCCCGTTGCGATCGCCGCTGGTAAGGCTCGGGATATTGCTGCACCGTATTTAGCGCAGTTCTTGGGCGACGCGATGATGTTCTTCGCCCGTCGAGACCAAAGCGACCACGTCCGCGCCGAAATCAACGGAGCGATCCTGGCGGCGGCGATGGTGGCCGACGACAACAATGAGCCGCTTGTGTTGATCGGACACAGCATGGGGGATCCATCCTTCACGAGTTGCTAACGGATGCAAATAATATCGCCTTGCTCGAAGAACGGCTGAAGCGGCCATTGAAGATCGACTTGCTCCTCGGAGTGGGAACCCAGGTTGGACTGTTCGCCGAACTCAAGCAATTTTCAGCCTCGAAGAGCGGCAGGCCTCTAGGAGTAGTCGTCGATCACTACTGGAATGTCTATGACTACGCCGATACGCTCGCATTTCTGAGCGAGCCTACGATCGCGGGCGTGGTCGACTTCGAGATCAGCACTTCCGCCGGTCTATCGACAGCACATAATGCCTATTTCGATAACGCGTTCTTCTTCAGTAGGCTTAACAAACGACTTAAGGATGCGGGGCTGCTTGCTTGACACTGCTTTATGAAGCCCAGATCGATGGCCCGGTAACGCATGCTTTCATAGTGGGCTGCGGACGTTATCCATACTTGCAAGCCAATCATGCAGCAGACCGTCGTGCTCCCGTGGCTGGTGCAATCGCGCTTGCCAATATGTTGCTTGAAGATCGTGCCCGACTGGTGGCACCGCTCGGCTCGCTTGAGATGCTCTTGTCCGATCCCACCGTCAACGATGGCTCAATGGATGTCGGGAACGTCTTGGGCGATGAGGTTCTCACGACGCTTGTCGAACCAGCGGACGAACAACACTTTCGTAACCGTGGTGATGAATGGCTAGGCCGTATTCGGCCAGGTGATGCGGTCGTTTTCTACTTCTCTGGACACGGCATTGCGGATCGCCAAGGTGGCGCGGTCGGGCTGCTGGAAGACATAAAGTCAAAAACTAATCGTCCTTGGGCCCAATCATTCAGCGCAAGCAACCTGTCTCAGGCTTTGCAGACCCTCAACCCGGCAAGCGCCTGGGTTTTTTTCGATGCCTGTCAGGAGATCGTCGCAGAGTTTGCCGGCCGCTTGTGGGAAGTCAAGAATATCGATCTCAAAGAAGTGAGTTTGGCTGATATAACGGGAGACGTCTGCGAGCCGCTGGCTCTGGCTGGCGCGCGAACAGGTCATCTGGCTTGGGCGCCGGTCGATTTCGAACCACCTTTCTTCACGCAGGTTCTTCTAAAAGGTCTTAGCGGTTGCTGCGTTGAGAGGACACAAAGCCACGGATGGGCTGTCACCGGCAAGATGCTCCTATTTGGTCTGAGGCAGTTGGGTGAAACGATGTTCGACGAGATTGTCGTGAGACCGCAGCCAATTCTACCGTACTCGGACATACAGGCACTGATGACAGTCGCGCAGCCATTCATGCACCTCACTGTCCGTTCAATCCCGGAAATTCATCTCACCCAAATGGCGTCTGTTCAGGTGAAACAGCAGGACCTGGAGATTATGTCGAGTGTCGCTGCTGAGTTTGTATGGCGGGTCGACATCAATCTCGAGGACCGAGACCTGACCGTGGAATGCGTATGCCAGGAGGGAGCGGTCCCGCTTGCGCCGCAGACCTTCCGTCAGCAAGCGCCGAGCTGTCTAGTGACCTTAAGACCCGCACCCGCGGAGGATGCAGCATGAAACATCGCGTTACGTTCGCAACCGCGTCAAAGGCGGCTATACGGGTTACGGTCCAAGGTAAGGCGCCTACCGACGTCAACCGCTTTCTGCTGACTGGCCACGGCGATGAGAAGGACATGGAGTTCGAAGTCGGATCCTACATTGCCGATGTCAAAAATCTCGGTAGCGGCGAATTTTACGAGTATCCATTTCGCGTCGATGCATCTTCCGAACACATGGTCCTTGCCGTTGGTCGTTTGTCGGACGAACATAGCGCTTGGCGATCTATCCCGGTTCAGCAACAATCGCCATCGACCGAGCACAATGAAATGCTTGCCCGCTCAAACGCAGGCCTCAATTTTTTCAACTTGCGCATGCGAATGCCGCATAAAAAGCAATGGCGGCGGTTCTCCGGATCGAGGTTGGAAAACGTCGATCAGCCGAACATCACAAAACTAGTCAGAGCCGGAAACTGGTCCGAGCATCCAGTCGTTGGCTATCAATTCGATGACGATCTGGGAAATACATGGCACTCATATGTCCCCTTATTCAGCGGTGGAACCTTACTTTATTACCGCGAGCAGGGATCGAGTTTGCCGGCCATGCGACCCTATGAATCAAAATCCGAAGCGATGGTTGGAAGCCTGAGTCATTCTATCCGCGACGAGGTTTCGGAAATTCTCAGTTGGGCAGCAGGAAGCAGCGAGGCCGATGCTATCCGTTCAATTCAGCATTCGCGCGACGATCCCTGGGCAGCAGCAGCGGCTGCTTTGCTTCTTATACGAGCGGGCCGTGGGAACGAGCTAGGGTCGTACGTGGTGCGCTTCGCTCAGCGACATCCATGGATGGCCGATGCAGGGATAATAGCTGCGTGGTGGCAAGCGTCCCGCTCAAATGAGACGGAGTGCCTGACGCAGCTCAGTCGAGCTCGGGAACAAGGGCAGATTTATTACTGGAACAGCCTTGCCGCAGGAGAACAGTTACTCAGTGCGCTTGGAAGTGGCTCTAAATCGACGCCGTTGCGCGCAGCGGCGAGAAAGGAATTGGGCCGTTGGAAACGAATGCGCTCGGGTGCCGTTAACTCTGGAGCATTCGTGGTTTGGCCTTCGGGAGACCATAAGAGCGATCCCGCCTGAGTAGCCCCTAGTTTTCTAGACGCCTTGAGCATTCAAAATCTGCTGTTGTTCGAACTGCACGGGTGACAGCATCCCGTTCCTGACGTGCTTGCGCACCAGGTTATAGAACATTTCGATGGTGTCAAACACGTCCTGCCGGGCTTCCTGGCGCGTTTTGTAAGTTCGACGCCGGATGCGCTCGCGCTTGAGCGATGAGAAAAAACTTTCCGCTACAGCATTGTCGTGGCAATTGCCGCGGCGGCTCATCGAGTGTTCCAGATTGTGAGCCCGTATGAAGGCAGTTCAGTCCATGCTGGTGAACTGACTGCCCTGATCGGAGTGGATCAGCACCCGGCTTTTGGGCTTTCGTCGCCAGATGGCCATATGGAGCGCCTGCAGTACCACATCCGAGGTCTGGCGGCTCTGCATCGACCAGCCCACCACACGACGCGAATAGAGGTCGAGTACGACTGCAAGGTAGGCAAACCCTTCCATGGTGCGGATGTAGGTGATGTCTGTGACCCACACACTGTCGGGTGCCTCGACATCAAACTGCCGGGCCAGCGTGTTGTCGATGACGAGGGACGGCCTGCCACTATGGCTACCTGGCCGCCGCCTGTAGCCAATCTGCGCTTTGATGCCAGCCAGTTTTGTCAGGCGTGCCACGCGGTTCGGACAGCAGGTCTCGCCCTGATCGAGCAGATCATCGTGCAGCTTACGGTAGCCATAAACCCTGCCACTGTCGTTTCAGGCCTGACGGATCAACGTGGTCTGTCGGGCATCCTCGCAAGCCCGTCGGCTCAATGGTTCCTTCCGCCAGGCATAGTAGCCACTGGGCTGCACGGCCAGACAGCGGCACATTGCCCGAATTCCAAAATGATCGCGATGCTCGGCAATGAAGGCGTATCTCACTTTGCATCCCTGGCGAAATACGCGGTGACTTTTTTAGGATGTCGCGCTCCTCGGTCACCCGGGCCAGTTCGCGCTTCAGTTGCCGGATCTCGGCATCCTTGCCGGTATCGCCTGATGCCATCTTCGCGAATTGCCGCTTCCACGCATATAGCGAATGTGTACTGACCCCGAGCCGCTGCGAAACTTCCGCTACCGCATATCCCCGTTCGGTAATCTGCGCCACCGCATCACTTTTGAACTCATCACTGAAATTGGGCTTCCCCATCAACGCCTCCTGTCCTCATTTTTAGGAGCCCGGGCGTCCAGAAATCTAGGGGCTATTCAGTCTCGCTGATCATGCTCACCTATCCATTGACGTCCGGTGCGGATCACGTAAACGATCTCACTCAGAAGCCGTCAGTCGTTCACATGAGGACCACCATGCGCCAGAGGAAAACGGCTTAATTCAATGAACTAACAAGTCTTAAGTCTATTGTTGACTTTCTTTGTTTGGAGCAGTTATGATAGCTTCCCAATAATTTCATTGGTAGCGTTTCCTGAGAGGCAAACATGAGCTATTTAGCGGAGTTTTATGCCGAAGCGGCGCAGGAAGAACTCGAACGGGAGTTCGTTAATGAACACGCAGCGAGGTATGTTGCTGATGGAATGTCGCGTAGGCGTGCGAAGGAGTTAGCACGCGAGACACTCTATAATCGACAGAATGCATCCGTCGAGCGGGGCGAATGTATTGATGGTGAGGACGGGACAATCTACTTCAATGAAGATTGCCGCACGCCTCCACCCCCCCAAACTGACGCCGGGAAAAGGCAGGTGGCTGCGATCAAAAGAGATTTGTCTTCTGACGCTTTCTAATCCTTTGTAAGGTATGGCCGTCGCGGCGGCCATATCTGTTGATCTTCGCATTCGAGTTCTTTCTGCTGTGGTGGAGGTGCCAGCCATCGCGCTGTCAGCGATCGTTTTGGCGACAGCGCGGCCAGCGTGAGCCGTTGGCGGGTTCTGGAATGTGAACGGGCAGCATAACCCCGGTTCTTTGAGTGGAGATCGGCGTTCGGGACGGATCGAAAAGTAGCACGACCTCATCTGTGGCCTTCTGGGTGATATCCCGGACATTGATTGAGCGCGGTCGCAGTTTCGGCCACGGCACCCTGCAACGCTTCTTCGCACGCCATGCGACGGAACTGGACCGCCCCGATGTCCTGATGCAGCGCTAGGCATGGTCCGATGGGCAGATTGATCTCGATCCGGCACTCTTGGTCTTTATCGATGAAATCTAGGCCAAGACCAACATGGCCCCTACCCACGGTCGCGGCCAGCAGCTGTGGATGGGCTTTCCACATGGCCATCGTTGCACGACGACCGTCATCGCCTGACTGACTCATCGGGGCATGATCGCGCCATTCGTCATGAATGGCCCGGTCAATCGCCGCGCCTTCGAGACCTATATCGAGCGCGTTCTCGTCCTCGAACTGAGGCCCAACCATATCGTCATCATGGACAATCTCTCCAATCACAAAGGCGATCGAACCCGCTTCCTGATCGAGAAAGTCGGTGCGGAGCTGCGGCTCCTGCCGCCTTACAGCCTGGATTTCAATTCAATCGAAAATGCATTCTCCAAGCTCAAAGCCCATCTGCGAAAGGCCGCAGGCCGCACTCTCGAAACCCTCTGGAACACCATCGGCGAAATCTCCAAAATGTTCCCACCCATCGAATGCGCCAACTATTTCGTCCCCGCAGGATACAATCCAGACAGATAGGGTTCCGCTCTAATGGCTGGTCTTTGATCGTGCTTTCCGACAGCGGACTGGCCGGAATCTCCCCCAAAGCGACATTTAATAATTGCCTACCGCGGAGCATTTACCATCTTTAGGGCGTTGTCAGGCAGGGGGCGCTGCAATTGTAGTGCTGCGTCCAAGGGCCCCTTCATCCATAGATCCAGTTCTTCCTGCCGGGTCAGAATGACCGGCATAGCTTTCGGATGAATGGCACCGACCTCCCGATTGGCCGTGGTGGTCAGGAAGCCGAACAGGTCATCCGTCGTCTCGCCATCCGCCAGTTTCCGCACTGATGTCCACTGGCACCAGATCCCTGCAAAGAAAGCCAGCGGCTTCCCATCGCTGCGGGCAAACCAGACGGGCCTGCTGGTACCATCCGGCAGGCGCTCCGGTTCGGAAAAAGACGTGAGCGGCACCAGGCAGCGATGCGCGACACCTTCCCAGCGCTTCCACCAGGCCGAGGTGGGATTGCGGATATTGGTCACACCCCGATCGACCCTGTGGCCTTTCAGGTAGCCCGGCGGGGTGGGCATGCCCCATCGCGCCATGACCAGTTCACGCCCATCCTGCGCGTTCCGCACGATGGGCGCCATGGTGTTGGGCCAGATCTCGGGCAGGGGTTGGAGATTGCCGGTGCGGTCGGTCATGACCCTGGCCGCCTCCCGGATCGCCTGCTGGCTGCTGGTCATCGCATAGAGGTTGCACATCACGCCATCCTTTCGCGATTCCGGATATGGGTGTCCTGCCGGGTGGTATCCACCCTGCAGGACGGGGATGGCCGGACTGTTCCTGATAACCCCCTGCAATCCAGACAGTTTTCATCGCGCCTGGACCGTGTGGCAGCCCTGCGTCCGCGTCCGGATCACAGCCGCTTTTCCAGAATGGGTTGACATTCGTCACCGGGCCAGAACAAATAACGAACACAATCACTGATTCTGTGCCAGAAACACCCGAATGGACTGTCCGACCCCATGCCCGCACCCCAACCCCGTCCCGCGCTGGAGGCGCTGAGAGCACAGGTCAGCCGCCTCGAAGGCCAGGGCCGACGCAGGCGGGGCGCGCTTCCCTTCGGTGTGCCCGAGATTGACGCTCGCCTGCCGGATGGTGGCCTGGCGCTGGGCGCGCTGCATGAGGTGGCGGGCGGCGGCCATGATGCCCTGAATGCAGCAGCATCCGGCCTGTTTTCCGCCGGGATCGCAGCCCGGACACGGGGCAAGGTGCTGTGGATCGCCACCCGCCAGGACCTGTATGCCCCGGCACTGCAGCAGGTCGGCCTGTCGGCGCGACGGACCATTTACGTCGCGGCCAGTTCGGACGTCGATGTCCTGGCCTGTTTCGAGGAAGCACTGCGCCATCAGGGGCTGGGGGCGGTCGTGGCCGAGGTCGCCCGCCTGTCCATGACCGCGTCACGCCGCCTGCAACTGGCGGCCGAGACATCCGGCGCGCTGGGCATCGCCATACGGCGCTGGCGGCGACAGACGGATGCGGCGGATTTCGGCCAGCCCACGGCGTCGGTCACCCGGTGGCGGGTCTCGGTCCTCCCATCCGTGTCGCTGCCAGTGCCCGGCGTCGGCCGGTCCCGCTGGCTGCTCGAACTGATCCGTGCCCGCGCGGGCGAATGCGCCGATTTCGAAGTGGAGGCCTGTGATGCCAAAGGGAGACTGGCACCGTGTCGTCTCACTCTACCTGCCGCTCTGGCCGACAGACCGGCTCAGGAAGCGGCTGGGCACCGACGCGCCCGCGCCTGACTGCCCATTGGTGCTGGCCGGACGGGAAGGGCGGCGACGGGTCATCCTGTCGGTCGATCTCGCCGCCCGCAGGCTGGGCCTGCGCCCCGGCACGCCTGTCGCGAAAGCGCAGGCGCTCCATCCCGATCTGCTCATCATGGATGCCGACCCGGACGGTGACCGGGCAGGGCTGGAGCGGCTGGCGCTGTGGTTCCAGCACCGCATCGCCCCCATCGTGGCCCCCGATCCGCCAGACGGCATCGTGCTGGATACGACCGGTGCCGATCACCTGCATGGGGGTGAGTCCATCATGCTGGAGAACATGGTCACCCGCCTGAAGGAGTCCGGGATTACGGCCCGGGCAGCCATTGCCGATACATGGGGTGCGGCCCATGCGCTGGCCCGCTATGGCCGGGAACGCATCACCTTCGTGCCGCCCGGTGAGACGGCGGCAGCGATCACTGATCTGTCCATTGAAGCCCTGCGCCTGCCAGCGGATATCATTGATGGCCTCCATGGGCTGGGCGTGTCACGCATCGGCCCGCTGGCCGGCATGCCGCGCGCGCCGCTGGCCCTGCGCTTCGGCCCGGATGTCGCCCGCAGGCTGGACCAGGCTTTCGGACGGCAGGCGGAAGCCATTGTCCCGGTCCGGCTGCAGGCGCCGGTGCAGGTCAGCCGGAACTTTGCCGAACCGATCAGTGCCGCCGAGACCATAGCCCGCTACATCACCAAACTCGTGCCGCCCCTGTGCGCCGGGCTGGAGGAACGCGAGCAGGGCGTGCGCCGCCTTGACCTGCTGCTGCACCGGGTGGACAGCCGCACCGAGGCCGTCCGCGTGGCCACGGCCATGCCGGTGCGGGACGTCAGACGCCTGACCCGTCTGCTCTGTGACAGGATCGAGACCATCGATCCGGGCTTCGGGATCGAGCGCATGGTGCTGACCGCGTCGCTGGCCGAGCCGATCCTGCACCGCCAGGGTGTATCCGCCCTGATCGAGGAAGAAGAGGCCGACGTCTCCGACCTGATCGATACCCTGGCCAATCGTGTCGGCACGCAGGCCCTGTATCGCTTCGCCCCGGTGGAAAGCGACGTGCCGGAACGGGCCGTCTGCCGCGTGGCCGCCCTTGCACCCGAAGATACACGGGAGTGGCCGGATCACTGGCCGCGCCCCACGCGCCTGCTGCCCCGTCCCGAGCCGATCCAGACCATGGCGGTGCTGCCCGACCATCCGCCGGTCTTCTTCATCTGGCGTGGTATCCGCCGCCGGATCAGATGCGCCGATGGCCCCGAGCGGGTCTTTGGCGAATGGTGGAAAGGGGATGCCGAACTGACCACCGTGCGGGACTATTTCCGGGTGGAAGACACCAGCGGGGAAACATTCTGGGTTTACCGGACCGGGGATGGCGAACATGGCGAGACCGGTTCGCAGGGCTGGTTCCTGCACGGTCTCTTTGAATGAGTGTGCAGTACGCCGAACTGCAGGTGACGACGTATTTCTCGTTCCTGCGCGGCGCGTCCTCACCGATTGAACTGTTCGAGCAGGCGAAGGCCCTTGGCATTGAAGCGCTGGGCATCTGCGACCGCAATTCCCTGGCGGGCATGGTGCAGGCCCATGTCGCGGCCAAAGAGACCGGCATCCGCCTGGTCGTGGGCTGCCGTCTCGATCTGGCCGATTTTCTGCCCGTACTGGTCTATCCGACGGATCGGGCCGCCTATGGTCGCCTGTGCCGGCTACTCACCCTTGGCAAGGCGCGGGCCGGGAAGGGGAAATGCCATCTGCTCTGGGAGGATCTGGTGGCATGGGGCGAAGGCCTCCTTGCGATCCTGCTCCCGGATACGGCGGATGATGCCTGCGCCCTGCATCTGCGCAAGCTGAAGGACGCCTTTGTCGACCGGGCCTATATGGCGCTGACCCTGCGGCGCAGGCCCAATGACCAGATGCGGCTGTATGAACTGGCGAACCTCGCCCAGCAGGCGCGCGTGCCAGCGGTCGTGACCAATGACGTGCTGTTCCACACCCATGACCGGCGTATCCTGCAGGATGTGGTGACCTGCATCCGCAACCACACCACCATCGACGGGGCCGGGTTTGCGCGGGAACGCCATGCGGACCGCTACCTCAAGCCGCCCGCGGAAATGGCCCGGCTGTTCAGCCGCTATCCCGAGGCGATCGACCGGACCATGGAGATCGTGGCCCGTTGCCGCTTCAGCCTTGATGACCTGGCCTACCAGTATCCCGACGAGGTGTCTGTCCCGGGCCAGTCACCGCAGCAGGCGCTGGAAGCCCTGACCTGGGAAGGGGCGGCAGCGGCCTATCCTGAAGGCATTCCGCCCGAGGTCAGGAAAACCCTCAGCCATGAACTCGCCCTGATCGGGCGCATGGATTACGCGCCGTATTTCCTCACCGTGCACAGCATCGTCCGTTACGCCCGATCGCAGGGCATCCTGTGCCAGGGGCGGGGATCGGCGGCCAATTCCGCTGTCTGCTACGTGCTGGGGATTACCGCCATCGATCCGGCACGGACGTCACTGCTCTTCGAGCGGTTCGTGTCCGAAGAGCGCCGTGAGCCACCCGATATCGACGTGGATTTCGAGCATGCGCGCCGGGAGCAGGTGATCCAGTGGATTTACGGTCATTATGGCCGCAACCACGCCGCTCTCACGGCGGTGGTTACGCGCTATCGCGCCAAGGGCGCGCTGCGCGATGTCGGCAAGGTCATGGGCCTGCCCGAAGACCTGATCCGCACCCTGTCCGGCCAGATCTGGGGCTGGGGGCGGAAGCTGGATGAGGACGCGCTGAATGAGACGGGGATCGACCTGTCCGACCGGCGCATCCGGCTGACGCTGGATCTGGCGCGCTGCCTGATCGGCGTGCCGCGCCATCTGTCGCAGCATCCCGGCGGGTTTGTCCTGACCCATGACCGGCTGGATGAACTGGTGCCGATCGAACCGGCGGCCATGGACGCTCGCCAGATCATCGAATGGGACAAGGACGATATCGATGTCCTGAAATTCATGAAGGTCGATGTGCTGGCGCTGGGCATGCTGACCTGCATGAAGAAAGGGCTGGACCTTCTGGGCGAACACAAGGGACAGCATTACACGCTGCAGACCATCCCGGCCGAGGATCCGCGCACCTACGCCATGATCCGGAAGGCTGACACGATCGGGGTGTTCCAGATCGAGAGCCGGGCGCAAATGTCCATGTTGCCGCGTCTCAGGCCCCGGGTGTTCTATGATCTGGTGATCGAGGTGGCCATCGTCCGACCCGGTCCCATCCAGGGGGACATGGTGCATCCCTATCTGCGCCGGCGGGCCGGACAGGAAAAGGAAATCTACCCGACGCCGGAACTCGAAAAGGTGCTCAGGAAGACCTTGGGCATTCCGCTGTTCCAGGAACAGGTGATGCAGGTCGCCATGGTCTGTGCCGGGTTTTCGGCATCCGAGGCCGACCAGCTGCGCCGCGCCATGGCCACCTTCAAGAATACCGGTACCGTCTCGCGCTTCCGCACGCGCCTGATCGAGGGGATGACGGCGCGGGGTTATCCCGAGACCTTTGCCGAGCGCATCTTTCAACAGCTGGAGGGGTTTGGCAGTTACGGCTTTCCGGAAAGTCATGCGGCCAGCTTCGCCATTCTGGCCTATTCGTCATCGTGGATGAAATGCGTTCATCCGGATGTGTTTCTGGCAGCACTCCTGAACAGCCAGCCCATGGGCTTCTACGCTCCGGCCCAGCTTGTGCGCGACGCCCGCGAGCATGGGGTCAAGATCCGGCCAATCTGTATCAACGCCTCGCGCTGGGATAGCACGCTTGAAGGCCCGGAGTGGGATAACGGGCTGTTTGCCGTCCGTCTGGGTATGAGCCTGGTAAAAGGGCTGGCCAATGAGGAGGCCGCCCGGATCGTAGCTGCTCGGGGCAACCGGCCCTTTGCCTCGGTCGACGATTTGTGGCGTAGGGCAGGGGTGAAGGGGGCAGCCCTGACCCATCTGGCCGAGGCGGACGCCTTCCGGCCGGGGCTGGGCCTGGCCCGGCGTGAGGCGCTGTGGGCGATCAAAGCACTACGTGACGAACCCCTGCCGCTGTTTGCCGCAGCCGCCGTCATGCGTGAGGCGGAAGAACCTGATGTGCTGCTCCAGCCCATGCGGGACGGGGCTGAGGTCGCACGGGATTACAACCGCACCGGCCTGACCCTGCGGGATCATCCCTTGGTCTTCCTGCGCCCTGATCTCATCGAGCGCGGGATGGTGACGTGCCGGCAGGCCCTGGAGGCACGGGACAGGAGCAGCCTGTCGGTGGCAGGATTGGTGCTGGTCCGCCAGCGGCCCGGTTCGGCTGAGGGCGTGGTGTTCATGACGCTGGAGGACGAAACGGCAGCGATCAATGTCATCATATGGCCTGATATGTTCGAGCGCTTTCGTCGTGTGGTCCTGTCAGGCCAGATGCTGGGGGTTGTGGGACGGCTGCAGAAGGAAGGGGAGGTGGTGCATCTCGTGACGCGTGAAATTGTTGATCTCTCCCCTCTCCTGGCCGATGTGGGAAATCGGTCGTTGCACGCTTCCCCCGACCCTGAGCAGGGTCGCTTGCGAGAGAATATCGTGGTGAAGCCGCGGAATTTCCATTGAATGTTGTGTCAGAAGGATAATCCTTGTTTGTGACGTTCTTTTACGTCTTAGGTGTTTAGTCCCAGGGTTTGATGGTGTGGTATTTTCACGTGAGTGGAAGGAAGCATTATGGGACAGATACGTCATGGCAGCGCCACGACCACGCACGCGGTGCGAGCAGCAATACAGCGATCGCAGGCTTCGCTCTCGGCGCTGAGCGAGAAGTTTGGGATCAATCCAAAAACGGTGGCGAAATGGCGGAATCGTCCGACTGTCGAGGATCAGAAGACCGGTCCCCAAAAGCCGCGCTCAACGGTTCTGTCCGAGACGGACGAAGCGATGGTCGTAGCTTTCCGGCGACATACCTTACTGCCGCTGGACGATTGTCTTTATGCGTTGCAGGCCACCATCCCGCATCTGACACGCTCAGCCCTGCATCGCTGTCTTCAGCGTCATGGGATGTCACGCCTGCCTGACATTGAAGGGGACAAACCGAAGCGTCAGCGCTTCAGACGCTACCCGATCGGGTTCTTCCACCTCGACATCGCCGAGGTCCAGACCGCTGAAGGCAAGCTGCATCTTTTCGTCGCCATAGACCGGACAAGCAAGTTCGCGGTGGTGCAACTCGCGGACAAGGCCAACAGAAGAACCGCCTGGGAGTTTCTCGAACATCTTCTGCGTGTCGTGCCCTACCGGATTCATACCATCCTGACCGACAATGGCATCCAGTTCGCCGAGCAGCCCCGTAACCGCGGTATGGCATGGTCACGTTCCATGCGTTTCGACATGATCTGCGAGGCCAACGGGATCGAGCATCGCCTGACAAAGCCCAATCACCCCTGGACCAATGGCCAGGTCGAGCGGATGAACCGCACGATCAAGGAAGCAACCGTCAAACGCTTTCATTATGACAGCCATGAGCAGTTGAGGTCTCACCTCAATGATTTCATAGCCGCCTATAATTTTGGACGAAGGCTCAAGACCCTCAAAGGTCTCACGCCCTGTGAATACATCTGCAAGATCTGGACTTCAGACCCGGAAAGATTCATCATCAATCCAACCCATCAAACCCTGGGACTAAACACTTAGAACCTGTTTGGAAAATCGATCTGATGTGTTTCAAGCTCTGGATGTGGACGCCAGAGCAGAGGGGCCGGATGGCCGGGATTATCAGCAAGACGAAACGCTACCCGTCTGACATGACGGACGATGAATGGGAGCGGATCGCGCCATTGATGCCAAGTCTTGGGCGTCGTGGCCGCCCACGGGAGGTTGAATTCCGTGAGGTGATCAACGCGGTGCGCAATCTCGTTCGTTCAGGCTGCGGTTGGTGGATGCTGCCGATCCACTTCGGGCACTGGCGCACGGTCTATGGCTGGTTTCGTGAGTTGGCGCGACGGTTCCTGTTCCAGACCATCCATGATGTTGAACTGATGCTTGACCGGGAACAGGCAGGCCGCGAGGCCAGTCCGACAGCGGCGGTGATCGGCAGCCAGAGCATCAAGGCGCCTCATGCGAGGACAAGGGGTTACGATGCCGGCAAAAAAGTCGTCGGGCGCAAGCGGCATATCGCCGTCGACACGGACGGGCGCCTCCTGATGGTCAACCTCACTCCAGCCGACATCTCCGACAGTGCCGGTGCTCAGATGATCCTGGATGCGATCCGCAAGCGTTGGCCGTGGGTGAAGCATCTGTTCGCCGATGGCGCCTATGACCGCCTGAAGTTGATGGACAAGGCGACTTACCTGGATTTCATCGTCGAAATTATCCGCCGCCGTGACGGAGCAAAGGGCTTTGAGGTGTTGCCGCGACGCTGGGTGGTCGAGAGGACCTTTGGCTGGATGACCCGCTGGCGCCGGCTCGTGCGTGATTACGAGCGCCGCGTCGACGTGTCACAGGCCATGATCTTCGTCGCCATGGGCGCCAATCTCATGCGCAGAAATGCTCATCCATGATTTTCCAAACAGGCTTGTCTTATGCATTCCGTGTCGCGGCGTGCGACAAAGGACTGATTTTTCCGGGGTGGCCACCCCGGAAAAATCAGGAAGGGGACGGGTCGGCAACAGGCAGACCGTAATGGGTCGTCTTGAGAGTATGACCACCCCTTCTTTTCCTTGTGCCCTGAACGGATACCCGAGGTTCGGCCTCGGATGACAAGCATAGGACATGGAAAAGATGACGCATCCAGTTGCGGCTTCCAAGGCCGAGTTGCCACCCGCATCGATCACAATTGGGATCGATGTATCCAAGGATCATCTCGACGCCGCCCGTCACCCCGGCGGTGATACCGTCCGTGTCGCCAACACCCGCAAGGGCCAGACCGCTCTTCTGCGCTGGATCGGCGACATCAAAGCCGCTGCCCGGGTGGTGTTCGAGCCAACCGGCCCCTATCACCGCACACTGGAGGAACGCCTGGCGGCCGTTGGTATCCCGCAGGTCAAGGTTAATCCACGACAGGCGCGGCGTTTCGCCGAAGCCACCGGCAAACTCGCGAAGACAGATCGCGTCGATGCGTTGATGCTGGCACGCTATGGTGCCCTGCTGGATCCGGTGGCGCGTCCAGTCCGCACGGATCTACAGAACCGTCTGGCCGAACTGATGGCTGCGCGCCGCAGTTTGATGCGAGACCGCACGGCAACGCTCAATCGTCTCAGGACCCTCACGATCGGCTTGCTGCAGCGCCACGCGCGTCATCGCCTGCGGCAGATCGAGGCGCAGGTCACATCCCTCGATGCGGCAACTGACGCGCTCGAGGCGGAAGATGCGCATCTGTCTCGACGCCGGGACGTGCTGGCCAGTATTCCGGGACTGGGAAGGGTCACGGCTCATGCGCTTCTGGCCGACATGCCCGAACTCGGCATGATGGAAGAAGGTCAGGCAGCTGCACTGGCCGGGCTGGCACCCATCACGCGCCAGTCCGGCACATGGCGAGGCCGCAGCTTCATCCAGGGTGGTCGTGCCACCGTAAGACAAGCTCTCTACATGCCGGCCATCGTCGCCATGCGGTTCAACCCAGACCTCAAGCGTGTTTACGATCGCCTTATCGCAAAGGGAAAACACGCCAAGATCGCCATTACCGCAATCATGCGAAAGCTCGTTGTCCTCGCAAACGCCCTGCTTCACAAAGATCGGCTTTGGACGCCAAAAGCCGCTTGACCACAACGGATACTCTTAGCAGCAGACACAAAACACGACAGCCTATATTTTTAATAGTGTAAGTCAGTTAAATCATAGTAAATTAGGCAACGTCGGCCCGTTGCGCAATGTCTGATTTAGAATAAACTTATCCGATGTCACCGCCATTGTTTTCAGTGGCATGTTCGGTAGTTCGCAATCAGTTTTATACGAACAAGCTCTATTCAGCAGGACGCCGCAGCAGCTTCGTCGCCGCATTGCTAGACGATAATGTTCCCGTGATGTAACGTGCGGCACGTTCAATGTCCGGAAACATAGTCTTCTCATTTATACCCAGCTTATCAAGTTCATTGAGAATATTTCTTTTAGCATCGGCAGGGATGACGATGTGATTCACTCTAATCCGGTCGCCAGATCTTGATCCAATTTCGTCTTTTAAGCCGAATGCAAAAAAAGCTCCAGCCTGCGCCAGAATGCGTTTATTGTTCTGCTTGGGCTTTACTAGGATAATCGAATCCAGATCGGCAGGGTTGATCTCCCCCAGGAAGCCATTCTTTTCCTGCCTGATGAAATGAAGCAGTCTTTTGATAGATGTGCTATTATTGAACTTTTCCAAGTCTAAATTAGTGTCTATTTCGTTTTTATAATTCCACGAGAGGCGTGCTAGATTTGTGATACAACTCACAGTATCGCTGTCGAAGTATCGCACCCGTTGCTTAGGGACGCTAAGCACGACGACGTGCCCGTCCATATTCCTCCTACTTTTCTCGCCTAGGACAGGTATAATCTGCTTGACCTTCTCGCACGCGAAATAGAGCGCCACCAGTGGATTCATCGTCACATCAAGCAACCGCGTAGGTAGAGAGAAGTGCTGCATCCGTACTAACATCTCCAACGCGCTTGTATCTCGGTCGAAATCCTCGGGATGAGCAGCGATAAGTTCACGCAAAAGGATATGCTCATTTTTGCATGTGGCTGTCTTGCGAAAAATGGACGGGGTCAATCTGAAATCGGTACTGCCATGGCCGCGATAGGTCACGACCGCGTTTTTAGTAACTTTTCGGTTCAGGATGATCCCGACGAAATCTGTAACTGATTTAATAGGATTCATGTCCTTCCTCTGCGATATCTACAATAGTAGCTTGTGACCGATCACATAAACATACACGACGGGCATGCGTAAAATGCTGGGACCGCGCATCATTAATTGCGCCGAGACGACATGACGATCGAGCACGGTTGACGAAAATGATCCAATTCAGCACATGGCGGTCATCCATTAGGGGACGACCATGGCTCTTGAGATGGAATGGCTGCGTCAGGCAGACGTGACATCCCATGACGCCGAAAACAGCGATGCAGGGCTGAGCGTGTCAGATGCGGAATGGTGGCCTGCAACGCATAAAGACAATCGTCCAGCGGCAGTAAAGTATGTCGCCGGAAAGCTACGACCATCGCTTCGTCCGTCTCGGACAGAACCGTTGAGCGCGGCTTTTGGTGACCGGTCTTCTGATCCTCGACAGTCGGATGATTCCGCCATTTCGCCACCGTTTTTGGATTGATCCCAAACTTCTCGCTCAGCGCCGAGAGCGAAGCCTGCGATCGCTGTATTGCTGCTCGCACCGCGTGCGTGGTCGTGGCGCTGCCATGACGTATCTGTCCCATAATGCTTCCTTCCACTCGCGTGAAAATACCACACCATCAAACCCTGGGACTAAACACCTAGGTTCTATTGACAAAAGACGGTAGCCACAGTTTTACGGCTGCGAGGTTGAGAAAGGCGAGGAAAGATTTTCTTGTCTTGTCATAGCGTGTGGCGATACGTCGGAACTGCTTCAGCTTGTTGAACATCCGCTCGATACGGTTGCGATCCCGGTAACGACAGAAGTCGCAAGGGATATTCTCTGTGCGGTTTGAACGCGGCAGGATGACAGGAAGAATACCTCGGAAAAGCAGGTTCTCCCGTATCCTGTCACTATCATACCCTTTGTCGGCCAGAAGTCGGCGCGGTGTCACGACCGGCAGGTCCATCAGGGCATCAGCGCCGGAGTAATCAGAAATTTCACCGCCCGTCAGTTCAAATCCAAGAGGGCGTCCCTGACCGTCAGCGCGGGCGTGGATCTTGCTTGTAAAGCCGCCGCGGCTTCGACCAAAGCCTTCCTTATGTGTCCCCCTTTTGCGCCAGCCGCCTGGCTATGAGCCCGAACGACCGTGCTGTCGATCATGTGCTGCCAGTCATCGGTCAGGCCAAGTTCGACCAGCGTTTCCAGTAGAGCGTCCCAGACACCCTGTTCTGCCCATCGACGGAACCGCACATAGACCGAGTTCCATTTTCCATAGCGCTCATGCATGTCCCGCCACGGGCAACCGACGCGCAGGACATAAAACATTCCGTTGAGAAACAGACGGTTATCCTGTGCTGGCCGGGACCAGCGGCCACGTTCAGGCGGCAGAAGTCCGCCAATGATTGCCCATTCCTCGTCCGTCAGGTCGCCACGCATCCACAGGTCTCCGTAAAGACCAGTGTTCAATCACGTCCAGGCCAGTCTGAAAAGGCCTTTTGTCAACAGAACCTAACGTTTGAAGCGTAGTGGGGTATAAATGGCACTTATCAAATACCAAATGGCGTAGACGCTGAACCGTGTGTAAAGTAACGATTGGCGTCGGTTTTAATTCTCTTGATTTTATTAGGCTTTGACCGATGACTGCACCGGTAAAGCCCCGAGAGGACTCTGTTGATCCCCTGACCTGAGGTGGCTTGCGGCACGCCGCTGGAATGTAAACCCTGCATACCGGTTTTTGGCCCTCGCAGCGATCTGTGACGTGGCCAGCCTGATGGATGCGGCTGGCGTGGATAGTATAAACCGCCAGACATTGCATGACTAGGTTGCGCTGACAAAAGACCGATTGGTCTGGAGAAAGATCTGTTTCACTGGTTGCTTTGGCAAAGCAGCGTAGTGTAACAGATGTGGTACAAGACGATCTACCGGATTAGGAATGGACAATAATTGGTCCGCATTCTTCTGCCTGAATGCGGACGTTGGGCTCGACCAGCCTGAGACAACCGCCTGTTCCTGAATTGCATTCTGCGTGTCCCGCGCATTGGATGCCCCCGACGGGACATGCACGAACTCTACGGCAAGTGGAACTCCTTGTATGTCCGGTTTCGCCGTTAGGCCGAACAGCGGGAAGGATGGGACGCCCTACTGCAAACCTTGGTGGATCTGGACCTGACCGACGACCGGCAGCATATGCTCGACAGCACCGTTGTCCGCGCCAGTTCGCAGGCCGCAGGAGCAAAAGGGCGCTTATCCGGAAGGTTTTGGTCGATCACGCGGTGGCTTTACGAGCAAGATTCATGCCTAATGTTACGATGAGGAACGTCCGCTCAACTCTGATCTCATAGGGGAGCAGGTCTCAGACTGTAAAGCCAAATGTGCCCTGGTGAAACTGCCGACTTCAAATCCCAGGGCCATGCTGGCTGATCGGGGTATGACAAGCGACAGTTTCCGTCGGGATCTGCTACTGCACGGTATTTTTCTGGTCATTCCATCACGCAAAGGCCGAAGTGCATCGCAGAAAACAGACTGGCGAAGGATTACATCCTGTCATACCGCATTTTATTCTAAAATTTTAACCTGACCCGTAGAATTTACTGAAAGATGCACATTCGCGTTTTTTAGAGCGCCCTTTACAAAGTTTTCGTCAGCTTCATATAATGAATACGAACCAGATTGTTGACCATTGTTTAATTCAGCAACATATTTCCCTGCATCAATTGTTCCGGCAGGAGATTTATCGGAAAGATATATTTCTATTGATTCCGGGACGATGAGATTAATTGAGTAGACATTCATCATATGTTCTCCTTTTTTACAATTTCACTCCTTATGTCTATCTAGCGTTATGTTTTTTTACCATCATCATTTTGGCAAGTCTGCCATTATCTAGCACTACTTAGACAGGAAAACAGAGCCGTTGGTGCTATCACTCCATCTGCTCCTGCTTGATATTTCGACGGTATATCTGGCACGTCTGAGACAAGTTGGCGTTCCAATGGAACAACAGGGCTCCAAGACCACGCCGGAGATCGGTATCGACGAGATCGACCACCGCTGTGCCGCAGGTATCGGCTTCGGCTACGGTGGATGCAGGCTACTAGGTGCTGAGTGGGGGAGCCTGCAGCCAGGCAGTGGCGGTTACCGCGCGTCACTCCAGCCAACAGGATCCGATGTCTCCAAGCGAGAAATACGGGTCATTCCGCGTTCATCCGTTATTGCAGCAGCTGCCGGTTTATGCCTATAAGCTGCCGGAAACTGTTACACTGCGCGGGGTCAACTGGCGTCGTCGAACCATGCATGGTTTAGCAGCCCGCTTTGCAGCCATGCGGATCCGCATGGCAAAGGGTTCGTCTAGCGTATCTGTGACCAGACAAACCAGCATATGCTTGGGATGGAAGTTTAACTGATTGGCGAGTACTGCTCCATTGCAGAAGAGAGAGATTACCTGTCCGATCCACCTGCCGATTCATTGCTCAGGTTTTTTGCTGCCCCAATCAAGGCCCGATGGCCTAACGAACAAACGTATCATTAACTCAAAAAGGTATTAAGCCTCGATCACTTTGAGCGGGCGATCGTGTGCAGGCTTGCACCGATATGGCATATCCTATGGAGGTCTTCGATTGCATAGCTCTCAGTGCGTTCCGCCAAAAAAAGCATTAGACCAGCAGCCTACAAGTTGTCAGTTTGTTGGCATAACAAAACTTATGGGATTTACAAGTTTGATTGTTCGGGAAGGCAACCAATGATACTTGCGATTAGCGGACAGCAAGATACCCCGTCTCGCCGCGTGACAAGGTAATCATGCCAAAACGCATGGGCATATCCAATTGGAATCCTTGTCATGGACAGACCGCCTCATATATAATCCCATTCTATGGTCAATATATGAGGCAACCTGTCATGTCCGAGACCACGTTTCTCTACTGACGCCTACGATCCGTCCGGACTGATCGCGGCCGAACGGCTGAGTAGCATGCTGCATATCACTCGTGGCGAACTGGCTGCCACCCTGGGCCTGTCCCGCGACGCCGTCTCCAAAAGTGCCCGCCTCGGCCGCCCCACCACCCAGGCGAGGCTGCGCGACATGGTCGAGATCCTCAATCGTGTCCGGCCATGGGCGGGCTCAGCCCAACAGGCTTTCGCATGGTATCGGTCACAGCCCCTGCCCTCCTTCGGTGATCAGACTGCCGAGGCGCTCGTTCGGGAAAGATACGCCGACGCCGTCCGGCGCGCTATCTCGATCGGATTGCAACCGGCGGTTACGCGCGAGGTTTACCGGACGGGTGTTCCGGGCTCATAATCCCCGCTGGTCTTTCACCCCACTGTCAGGCGACGGTGCGGCGCTTCATGGAGGCCGGTTCAACCTGGACGGCACACCTGCCCTTTACACATCTCTGCGGATGGAGACTGCCTGGCTCGAGGCCCAGCAAGGCTTCCCGTTCAAGCCTCAGCCCTTGACCATCTGTGGCTATGACGTCGATAGCGAACCCGTCCTCGATCTGACCGACCCGTCCAATCTTGATAATCGCGGTTTCTCCTCCCCTGCCCCTGGGAAGATCTTGCCGATCAGGGCAAGATGCCGCCCTCGTGGGAACTCGCAAAAATGCTCACAGCCAATGGTGTGGCTGGCATCATCGTCCCGAGTTTTGCCCCCGGAGCAATGGAAAATGACAGGAAGCTGGTCTTCTGGCAGTGGTCAGACAGTCTACCCTCCCGCGTAACCGTCATCGACGATGAAAAGCGTTTGCCAGCAACCGCAACGTCATGGTCGTAAACCGAGAATAAATGAAGGACTTGCGACGATATTAGTCGGTTAAAAGTCCCAACGGAAGCCATTGGGACCATTACGTCACGTCGATCACCAACCATAACAACGGGCGCCCCTCTTTTTGAGGAGCGACAAACAACCAAGCGGCAATTATGCATTCCGTCCTGTAAATGCGTTCATATGAGCCTGAATTTCGAGAGATGCCTCTCCAACGGTCGACGGGTACGTTTGAGCAGTAGTCATCGCCGCGACGCGCTTGTTGTGAAGCGCGAGATCAGCGCCAGCGGTTGGCAATTGTCTAGCTGCCTGCGCCAGACTGATCTGAAGGCTGTTTAAAGGCTCTTTGACGGCATCAATCGAATCACGCATCGAATAAGACGTTGAAGCCTGAACGCTGCTTGGACCTTGATTGTCAGGTGTTTTAAGAAGCTCATCAAGAAAGTCCGGCGCTGCCTGGTCACGTTTGGTTAGAGAACGAATACCAAATAGTTTTCTAAGTGTCGCTATTATTGTCGTATGATCGTAAGGGGTATTGCCTTGTGGCCTGAATACGTGACCCGGCTTTACATATGGTGAGATGATTATTGCAGGGACACGGACACCGAAGTAATCAAAATTAAAACCATCTTGATGTTTATCGTCGGGTGATACTGCTGCTGGTGGAGTCACATGATCATAACATCCTCCGTGTTCATCGTAGGTAATGATTAAAAGTGTCTTATCCCATAAGGGACCATTGCGAACCGCATTATAGACCGATGCAATGAGTTCCTCCCCGTATACGACATCGTGCGCCGGATGCTGGTCATTGGGCATCTTTCTCAAAATGGGGTGAGCAAAATATCGCGGCTCGATGAAACTATACGCGGGTAAAGTCCCTTTTCTCGCATCATTCTCAAACTCCTCAAAATATTTGAAATTCGAGAGCGAGAATTCCCAAAGAGAGGACAAAGTCGTCGATTGCGCAAAGTCATGAAAATATATTTTCCAATCCTTATGAACCTCCCTTAATCTGTTGAATACGGTGGGCATTTCAAACGGGAGCTTGTCCGGATAGTTATTGACCCATCCACCAGACGTGCCCGTATGCGCAAAGATACGGTTTGGCCATGTCTGACATGGCGCAGATGCATGCCAACGGTCTGAAATGCCGAATTCCCGACCCAGCGTCGTCAATACAGGTAGCTGATCGGGGGTGAAGAAATGCATGACTGACTCAGGACTACGCGAACCCGGGCGATCAGGCTGGGCCATATAATTATCTACGAATCCTGACATGTCTGGTAATTTCGAAGCCAAGCTGCCCTTTTCCTGGCGTCCATGAATCTGTTCGTAAATGTCTTTAAATGATTCACCGGGATCAGGATCTGGAATGCGCACCACCTGACGGTCGGTTCCGTCCGTAGTCCACACGGCTATCGATTCGACGGAGCCGTCCGGATGATGCCAGGGATTAGTCTCCGTTCCCGTTAGTCGGTCGATCGGATCGGTGGACGATGGCGACTGTCCAAACATACTATCGAATGACCGATTTTCTAGCATTAATACAACTACGTGCTCAATACCCATTGATTTCCACTCCTTTTATTTTTTACACCATTTAATAAGTCATATATCAGAAAGTTATTTTCTTTTATCTTGTAAATCATACAAATCTCCCGGACCCGAAACCCACGTCTCAGTCATTGATCAAGTCCCAGTTCCCAATGATCACGGGCTGACTGCCCCGCCCAACAGAATGCCAAAAGCCCCCGAATATTGTTACAGTACCAGCTATACTCATACACTAGTTTGTGGGAACTCCGCTAATCCCCTTTTTTAAACGGGTGACACAAGAGAATGTAGAGAACAAGCCCGCAGTTTCTGTACAGACACTAGCTCGGCATATCCGCGTTGCCCTTCTCCCAACAGTATATCCCGCGTGGCGACGCCACGTAACCCCTGATGGTTAGAGACAGAGATCCAGTCGCAGAAACTGGCCATGACCAAATCGGGTCCCACACCGATGACGCCTCCTTGAGGCACGTTTTCATATCCAATCAATAGGGTAACGGCTTCAGACCCTTTACTCTTCCTTCGGCTCGACTGCGGATGTACCATGACATTCTAAATGTCTGACCGAGACGCCTCTTCTTCCTCGTCTTTACCCGTTGCGTCCATCGGGAGAGACCGCATGTCAGGAAAACAGCAGATGGACGGTCAGCATACGTCCACATCTGGTGCCGTTTGGAGCTGTCCGATGCATCCGGACATCAGGGAAGCGCATCCCGGCAAATGCCCGATATGCGGTATGACACTTCAGCCGATGAGCAGCCCCGATACTATGGAACCAAAGAAGGGAATGGGCCACGACCAGGCGATTCATGATATGGCCTGCCATGATCAGAACCGCCATGCGCCCCAGACCGCTGCCTGGCCGCCTACTGGTGGCCACACGATCTGGACATGCCCCATGCGTCCGCAGATCCGGCAGGACCATCCTGGAAACTGCGCGCTTTGCGGCATTGCGCTGGAGGCGGAGGAACCGACCGAACAGCCTGACGACAATTCGGAGCTGAAGGACTTCACGCACCGCCTGATCGTGGCCCCCGTTCTTGCCATCCCACTCACGGTCGTCACCAATGCGCTTAGGCTCGGCGCCCTACGGACCCGCACCATGCTGGTTCCATATAGTTGGTCCGCTATCTCCCTCATCTAAGACGCGCCGCCGCCCGTCTAACCTGCTCGGGAGCGGACGTTCGTGGTCTTAGTCCATCGCATCTCTTCCGACGAAACCTTCGATCCAGCGTCGCGTCAGGTAGACCATGAAGCTTTGCACGAGTTCCGCACGCGTGGGCGCGTGGCATATGTCAGGCGCACGACGTGGAGCGACATCTCCTCGGTACGCCAGTCGCGCACGGTCTCAACGACACGGCCGTCCGCCCATCTCTCGTGTCCCATGAAGCCGTGATCGCCGTGCCCCGCGCTGTAGGATGTCAGCCACGGTGCTCGGGCAAGCCATACACGCGGCTACTCGATGTCTTCCGACCTCGTCCATACAGTCGGCAAGCGCTTCGCCAAGGCGCACCTTAAAAGTGCCCAGCTACGGTGTGTCGTCAGTTAAGCAGGATCATGATTGAGGCGAACTGCACGGCTGCAAGGAATGTTGACTTCAGTTTATCGTAGCGGGTTGCGATAGCGCGAAACTGCTTGAGTTTATTGAAAAACCTCTCAACAAGGTTTCGTTCGCTGTAAAGGGAAAAATCGGTTTTCCGTCGTGTTGTTCTGTTGCGTTTTGGCGGGATGACCAGGGTAATCCCGCGCTGTATCAGCCGATCGATCAACCTGTCCGCGTCATACGCCTTGTCAGCAAGGAAAGCATCCGGGTCGATGTTTTCCAGAAGCGGTTCCGCTTGGGTGATATCTGCGTCCTGTCCCGGTGTGATGCCGAGTTCCACCGGATTGCCCAGAGCGTCGCAGATGGCATGGATCTTTGTAGTCAACCCGCCTCGTGATCGTCCGATGGCCTGATCCGTGCCCCTTTTTTGAGAGCTCCGGCACTATGCTGATGCGCCCGGACAATTGTGCTGTCGATCATCATGTATTCGTTGTCGTGATCAGCGGCCAGATAACGAAATATCCGTTCGATGACACCGCTTTCACACCAGCGGCGCAGACGCCGGTGCACGTTTTTCCAGTCCCCGAAACGGGCAGGAAGGTCGCGCCATGGAATGCCCGCGCGATAGCGATACAGTACCGCCTCCACGAACAGACGGTTGTTCGCCGCAGTGCCGCCGACATAACCCTCACGACCGGGGAGAAGATCCTTTATCCGCTCCCACTGGTCATCGCGTAAACCATAGCGCCGCATCCCTCTGTCTCCCCCAAAACTGGGAAAACAGTCAGCACACGCAGCCATAAAGTACAACCCACACGTGCCACATTCAGGGCTTAACTGACGACACGCCGTAAGATAGATGCTTCGAAGGTCAGGGTTATGCCGCATGGCAACCAGAGTAGGCATGTACAGAGCGTTTCTGACATGAATCCGACCAACCCGAATAAAGCTTTTACCCTGCCACTTTCCTCACTGCCTGGTCTGCGAGCCCAACAACCTGTCCATTTCCCAGTGTTCCCAGTTCGGGAATATCGACCCTGCCCCCTGAAATGCCCTCGATTTGAAGTAAGGTCTGTCCATAAGAGACAGACGATGAAGAAAGCACGTTTCACACAGGAGCGGATCATCGGGATCCTGAAGGAGCATCAGGTGGGCGCGACGGCTGCGGATCTGTGCCGCAGGCACGGGATCAGCGACGCGACCTTCTACACCTGGCGGTCGAAATACGGCGGCATGGAAGTGTCGGAAGCGCGTCGGCTGACGGCTCTTGAAGAAGAGAACACGAAGCTGAAGCGGCTCCTGGCGGAGAGCGTAATGGACGTCTCGACGCTGAAGGCCTGCTGGCAAAAAACTCGTGACGCCCGGTTTGCGGCGGGACGCCGTGGCCTGCGCGATCCGGGAGAAAGACTATTCGCAGCGACGGGCCTGCCGGCTTATTGGCATGGATCCGAAGACCTGGCGCTATGCGTCACGCCGCTCGGATGATGCCACAGTGCGGGGGCGGCTGCGTGAACAGGCTGCAGAGCGACGACGATTTGGCTATCGGCGCCTGCAGATCCTGCTCGACAGGGAGGGGCTGGTGATGAACCACAAGAAGCTGTTCCGGCTGTATCGCGAGGAAGGGCTGTCAGTCCGTAAGCATGGCGGCCGTAAACGGGCGATGGGCACGCGCTCGCCGATGATGCTGCCCGACGGGCCAAACCAGCGATGGAGCCTGGACTTCGTCTCGGACGCGCTGAACAACGGACGACGCTTCCGTGTGCTGACAGTGGTGGACGACTACACGCGAGAGTGCCTGGCGCTGGTAGCGGATACGTCGCTGCCAGGCGAACGGCTCGGCCGCGAACTCGACCGGATCGGGGAACAGCGCGGCTTTCCCATGATGATCGTCCGTGACAACCGCACCGAGATGACCTCGAACGCGATCGAGGCCTGGCAGGAAAAACGGTCGGTGCTGTGGCACTACATCGCACCAGGCAATCCGCAGCAGAACGGGTTCATCGAGAGCTTCAACCGCCGGTTCCGTGACGAATGCCTCAACGAGCACCTGTTCCGCAACCTCGCCCACGCCCGTTCGGTCATCAAGGGCTTGCGGCCTGACCACAATGCCGTCAGGCCCCACACCAGCCTCGGGGGCATGACCCCAGAGGTTTTCGCTCAACACACCGACAAGGCATACAGCAACCCACAGACCCTAACTTAAAACTGAGGGCACGCTCGGGGTAGGGTCACTTCAGGCCCAGATGATCCCGATAGCGGCGAAAGCAGGCCGCGCCACATTCCAGCCGCATCAGGGCGCCTTCGGCGATGGCCGGGGCACGACGCGAATCTTCCGCGATGAGCGGGCTGATAACCTCTGCATTCCATGTTGCGGAATGGCGCACATCCAGCACGGCATGCAGGTCGAAATAATGCCGGTCATCGGGCTGCACGCCCAATCGTTTCAGCCCTGCCGCGACCATGGCCGCCCTACCCGGCGCGGTCAGTTCGATCACGCCCAACGCGCCGACCGCGTGAAACGCCAGATGCCGGCGGCAGGCCAGACCGGACATGGTGTTGGCTAGGGCCAGCGACTGCCACACCGTCGTCTCCGATTGGGACCGCAGCCCGAGGGCATGGACCAAATGCGCCAGCATCGGACCGTGCATGCCGGCTTCCCGGCCATGACCCATTTCGTCCCAGTAATTGCGCGCCAATTCCAACTTGGGGCGCGTTGGCATACGGACCTGGACCAGTGCCGTCAGGTCCTCGAAACCCGCTTCCCCTGCGGCTTCCTGTTCAAGGAACCAGCACATGGCCTCACGGGATGCATCATGCGCCAGCCAGGGGAAAAGGCTGTCGTGCTGGCCGGGACCGGTCTGTTCCAGTTCCTCGAACCATGCGAGGAAAGCCGCGGGCTCCCGGGGAGCCTGGGCGGCGATCGGTGCGACCTGTTCGCGCAGGGAGCGCAGAAAACCCGCTTCCTCCGCCAGCAGACGGGGCAGATCCAGTCCCGCCGCACCGTCCTCCTCGGGCAGGCACGGCGTCAGCCTTAGACGATTGAGCCCGGCCAGTGCCAGATGGAGTTCCCGCTGCGCCCGGTCGCTACTCTTGCCCGTCAGGATATTGTTCATTGACACCATGCCTCTCCTGCTATCGCCGTGTCACGGTCAGGCAGATCACCGCGATCCGCTCCGCCGTGGATAGCGGACCATTCTCCAGCTCCTCACCAAAGACATCCGGATCGAGCTCAGTGGCTGCCCACGTAAACTCCCGGCCATCCAGCAGGGCCACCACATCGCGCAGGAAGGGATTGTCCCCATTGATGATTGCGGTCCCGGTATAGAGCAGCAACGTCCCGCCGGGCGTCAGCCGCTCCATGGCCGTTCTGACAATCGCCAGTGACAGGCCCGCCCCCAGCCTGCCGCCGCCATCTCGGTACAGTCTGCAACCGGGATCGGGCAGATAGGGTGGGTTGGAGATGATCAGGTCGAATGCACCCGAAAGCCCCGACAGGAGATCGCCCTGCCACGCCATGATGCCGCCGACGCCGGCAAGACCAACGTTGATCCGCGCCAGCCGCAATGCGTCGGGGTTGATATCGACCATCACCACTTCGGTTGACGGGCAGACCTGTGCAATCATGATCGCGCCAAGTCCCGTGCCGCAGCCAATGTCCACTGCCCGCACGGGCGGCGGGGCGGAGCGCAGGTGGGCCGCCAGCACCGCGCCGAACCGGTAGCTGTCGGGGCCGAAGAACACCGCATCCGCCGCCACGGTGGGAAAGGCGGAATGGAAGAACCCGTTGCCCCCAGCGTGGAGAACCGGAACCGGCTGCGCCAGGCCCCGTTATCAGCGACAAGCATCCCTGCTTCCGTCGCCTGCGCAAAGAGGGACACGGGCAGCGCATCACGCCGGAAGGGCCGGCTCCAGCCAAAGATATCGACGGGGTTCGCCGCCCACCCATTACCCGGTCGCGCGTTGACGCGGCGCTGGGTCTCTGGCGTGGGGCAGACAAACCTGTAGCCTGATCGCAACAGCGTGATCCCCACCTGTTGCATTGCGTGATCCCGAACTGCCGCGGGGAAGATAGGATTGTCCATGATGAAGCCCCAACGCAGCACGAATTACGCCTGTTCCCACCATGCTGGCAACGCCTGCAGCTTTGGTGCGATGGAACGGCTTCCGAAGCCGGTATTGTGTATACCCCTTGTCCTGCAGTGGCTATGGCTGGGGCTACGCTATCGCAGCCTGACGCTGCCATCGGTGGTCAATCCGGCGATCGAGACCGGGGGACTGGCAGGCGAATCAAAAGCAGCCTGCCTGGCCCGGATCGGTCAGGCGCATGCGCCATGGGTCGCCCGTACCGTCCTCGTCTCCCCCGCTGACATCCCGGCGGCAGCGTCCATGGCGCGGACACTGGGCTACCCGCTGGTTGCCAAGCCCGATATCGGCTGGTGCGGCCATGGCGTGCGACGGATCGATGTCGTAGATGGGCTGACGGCCTACATCGCGGCCTTCCCCCCCGACGCCAGCTTCCTCTTGCAGGAATTCGTGCCCGGCCCCTTTGAGGCCGGACTGTTCTACAGCCGTGGCCCGACCGAAGCCCATGGCCGCCTTATCGGTCTCGCCATCCGGCATTCCCCACAGGTCACGGGCGACGGCGTGCGTTCCATCGCGGCCCTGATGGCCGCCGACCCACGGCTGTGCTCGCGGATCGGGCATTACCGGCGCGCCCTTTCCACCAGAGGGATTGACCATGTTCCGATGCGTGGCGAACGCGTCATCCTTGGCACGGTCGCGTCCCTGCGGGTGGGCGGCCGCTATGAGGATGCCATGCGGCTCAATACCCCTGCCCTTGAAGACCGTGTCGATGCCATAGCCCGCTCCATGCACGGCTTCCATTTCGGTCGCCTGGACGTACGTTTTGGCAGCGAGGCGGCCCTGCAACGCGGAGAGTTCCGGATTATCGAAATCAACGGCGCCGGATCCGAAGCCATCCAGTTCTGGGACCCGACGATGCGCCTGCGGGATGCCTATCGTGGCGTGTTCGCCAAGCAGGCGGCCCTGTTCGCGCTGGCGGCCCGGATGCGGGCCGATGGCGCGGTCCCGATCAGCGCAATGGCGCTGGCCACGGCATGGTGGCGGCAACTCAGGCTGATGCGGCGCTATCCTTCGTCCAATTAGTTCATATGTGCAGCCCGGATCATGATCTGGAAACAGGCTCCGCATCTGTATGACCCTGATCGGCGCTGTCATGCCATGATACGTGGTTCCACCGCCTCACCCCTTCTGCAATCGGGGAAGCAGGCGTTCCAGCCGCAGCCTCCCCCGGCTGTCCGTCAGCCGCCAGGCTGCCAGGTGGGCCGCGGCTGTCGCGCCGATCAGGTTGCCACTGACGATAAGTGACATCAGCAGGACCTGGTACCTTGAGGCTGCCAAGGGGTTCATCCCCGCCAGGATCTGCCCTGTCATGATTCCGGGCATGGTAATGATCCCGGCGGCCGCCATCTGGTTCAGCGTCGGCAGCAGGGCCGTCCGGATGGCCTGGCGAATCAGGCCGTTCATTGCCTGCGCGCGGGTCGCGCCGAGAATGATCCGCGCCTCGATGGCCTGCCGTTCGCGCGTGATGGCGGACAGGAGTGTATTCATCGACAGGCTTGTTGCATTCATGACATTGCCCAGCAGCAGGCCCGTCAGGGGAATGGCCGTGCGGGCCACATACCACGGGTGGGGCTGGAGGCCGGTCAACAGCCCGATCAGCACCACGATGACCGTCCCTGTTACCGTGGAGGCACCCGCGATCCCGAAATGCCACCACAGACCAAGGCGGACCTGCTGGCGTGACCCGGCTTCCCGGGCGGCGGCGGTGAACATGAAGGCCAGCAGCCCGATGGTCAGCCACACGGAGGCATGACCAAACACGAACAAAAGCACACTGCCGACAAGCGCAAGCTGTACCGCCATGCGCACGGCGGAAACCAGCAGCACCCGCTGCAACCCCAGCGACAGCAGGAACGACAGCGCGCTGCCGATGGCGATCAGGGCAGCGGCCACCAGCATGTCCCCGGTCGTCAGCACTATGGGTGTCATGGCGCGATTTCTTCCATGTGTCCCCGTGCCATCCGGAACCGCGTCCCGGCCATGCGCCCCGCCTGCCCCATGTCGTGCGAGACCAGGACAATGGCCGTCCCCTGCGCCCTTGCCTCCTGAAGAACGGCTTCAACCCTGTCCGTCGTGGCGGCATCCAGCGCCGAACAGGGTTCATCAAGCAGCAGGACACGGGGATGCAGCAGCAGGGCGCGGATCAGGGACAGCCGCTGGCGTTCCCCCGTGGACAGGCGTGACAGCGGCGAGCGCAGGCAGTCTTCCCGCAGGCCAAGGCGCGCGACCAGCGCGCGCACCGCGTCCGTATCCACCATGTGGTCCAGCACGATATCGGACCACCACGCGGGTTCCGCCGGGACATATTGCACCAGGCGGCGCCACTGCGCCGCAGGCATGCCCGAGCAGGCCTGTCCATCGATGCGTGCATCGCCTTCATGCGGGTCAAGATCCGCGATCATGCGCAGCAGTACCGACTTCCCGCTGCCTGATGACCCGGTGATCGCCACGCACGCCCCCGCCGGGACAGTGAATGCAAACGGGCCACCATGGACGCTGCGCATGGCCAGTACCTCCAGCGCCACAGGCCTGGCCTGATCTGTCGCTACAGTCATCCATCCTCCTGAACAGCCATCCCTGCCCGTTCGCGCGAAGACATCAGCCACGTTGCGTCCAGTCCCGGGCCTTTTCCCATATCTGAATTTCTCGATATGAGGAAATATTATATCCTCGCCGGACATGGCGACCGGCATCGCGCCGGTGTGCATGGCCCGGGCTACGGTCCATTTATGGACAGGTCCCGGCGACAGGACGGCCTGCCCCCGCGCCAGCCCGATGAAACCGGCCAACGCTGTAGGCGTTGGGAACCCTGCCTGTTTGCCCATAATCGGATATTACCATGATGCTGGATCGCCGTTCCTTTCTGGCATTGTCCGGACGAACGACGCCGGCGGCCATGATCCCGCGCCGGGGCCGTGGCGCTGGCCCCGTCATGGGTGGAAAAGCGGACCATACGCTGCGGATCGCCACGGGACAGGTCGAACTTGCCCCCGGGCGCATCATTTCAACCACGCTTTATAATGGCCAGTTTCCCGGCCCCCTGCTGCGGCTTGAGGAAGGCAGGCTCAGCGTGATCGACATCTTCAATGATACCGATACGCCGGAACTGGTGCATTGGCATGGCCGGGGGCGATCTCAACCGTGGTACCTATACCGGGCAGGTCGGGCTGGTCTATATCGAGCCGAAGGATAATCCTGGCGCCCATGACCGCGAGATATTCCTTGTGCTGAAGGAATTCGCGCCATTCTTCAGCCGTGGCGGCGACATGGCGGTGGGTGCGCTTGCGGGCGACCCGGTAGCCGAACTCCAGCGGCTGGGAAAGGGCGCCGACGCGGTCGCCACGCAAGGGACGAAGGGGTTCGAGGTCGGCTACAGGTCATTCACGATCAACGGCCCATTCAATAAGGTGGCGTATAAGCTGGTGCTGCCGGATAGGGCGCCGTCGGGTAAGCAGGCACGACCGGCACGACCGGTACAGGCATCGCCACGCCTGTAGTGGCAGCAACCACGCCCGCGATCAGTCCGGTTACCGCCGCCACAAGCAGGTACTGCGCTCCGGACTGCATCCAGTAATAGCCTGATGGCGGTGCCCACAGGCCATGGTAGCGCCGCCAGTCACGGCCCCGCCACTGCCACGACGGTCATGACCGCCATGCCCCCATGGCGGATCCGCACGGGCCGTCGCACTGGTCAGGATCAGGCAGGCTGACAGGATGGCGGCCGGAAATCGATCTATCATGGTGCCTCCATCGGCAAGCAGGGTAAGGAACACAGGCTCTCATGGCTTATGCATGAACGTACGCCCCCCCCCCCCGCGCCAGGACAGGGATTGACATTATTTTATATATCCACAATCAAAGATATATGGATATGGAATCGGCCCTTGCCGCGCTCAGCGCCCTGTCCCAGTCCACGCGGCTGGCTATCTTCCGCCTGCTTGTGCGCCATGAACCGGACGGCCTGCCCGCCGGAGATGTCGCTCGCCATCTTGATATGCCGCAGAACACGATCTCGACCCACCTCGCGATCCTGACACGTGCCGGCCTGCTGAGCGCGCAACGCCACAGTCGGCAGATCGTCTATCGCGCCTGTCTTGCTCGCCTGCAGGACCTGATGCTCTTCCTCGTCAGGGACTGCTGTGCGGGCAGTCCCGAACTCTGTGCGCCCCTGATCGCGACCCTGTCCTCCTGCTGTCCGTCCCCCGAATCCTGCTCATGACCATCACGATCTATCACAACCCGGCCTGCGGCACGTCGCGCAATGTGCTGGCACTGATCCGCAACAGCGGCGAGGAGCCTCGCATTATCGAGTATCTGAAAACGCCTCCCAATCGTGCGGAACTGGTCGATCTGATTGCCCTTATGGGCGTTCCGGTGCGCTCGGTCCTGCGGGAAAAGGACACGCCCTTTCACGAACTTGGCCTCGATAATCCGGCCCTGAGCGATGACGCGCTGATCGATGCCATAATCGCACACCCAATCTTGATGAACCGACCGATCGTCGTCACCCCGCTCGGCGTTGCGCTCTGCCGTCCGTCCGAGACGGTTCTGGACATCCTGCCCAACCCACAGCAGGGCGCATTCGTCAAAGCGGACAACGAGAAAACCGTCGATGAATCCGGAAAGCGGATCGTCTGATGCTGGCGCTTCTGATTTTCGTTGTCACGCTGGTTTTTGTCATCTGGCAGCCTCGGGGGCTGGGCATCGGCTGGAGCGCAATGGCAGGTGCCGCCGTGGCTCTGGCGGCTGGTGTGATCCACTGGCACGACATTCCGGTCATCTGGCACATCGTCTGGGACGCGACCTTCACCTTTATCGCGCTGATCGTTATCTCGCTGTTGCTGGACGAGGCCGGGTTCTTCCATTGGGCCGCCCTGCACGCGGTGCGTTGGGGCAAAGGGCGAGGCCAGACGCTATTCCCGCTGATCGTGGTGCTGGGAGCGGCCATTGCAGCGGTTTTCGCCAATGACGGCGCGGCCCTGCTGCTCACGCCCATTGTCATCGCCATCCTCACTCAGCTCCGCCTGAGCCATACTGCAGCCCTGGCCTTCATCATAGCGACCGGCTTCGTCGCGGACACCACCAGCCTGCCGCTGGTCATCTCCAATCTGGTGAACATCGTCAGCGCCAATTTCTTTGGCATTGCGTTCGATCGCTATGCCACGATCATGGTCCCTGTCGATCTGGTAGCACTTGGTGCAACGCTGGCCGTCTTGTGGCTGTGGTACCGGCGGCAGGTGCCTGCGACCTATCCCGTCGCCGAACTGCCCGCACCTGCCACGGCCATTCGTGACCCTCATGTATTCCGGGCGGCATTTCCGCTGCTAGCCCTGGTTCTGGCGGCCTATTTCCTGACCGCGCCGTTTCATATCCCGGTCTGTGTCGTAGCCTGCCTGGCTGCTGCAATCCTGCTGCTCGTCGCCGGATATGGCCGGGTGATCTCTGTTCGCAAGGTGCTGCGGGGTGCCCCGTGGCAGATCGTGATCTTCTCCCTAGGCATGTATCTGGTGGTCTATGGGCTGCGCAATGCCGGGCTGACCGACTATCTTGCGACCGCACTGGTCTGGCTCGGTCATCAAGGGACGTTCACGGCCACCATCGGCACCGGCTTTCTAGCGGCTGTTCTGTCGTCCATCATGAACAATATGCCGAGTGTGCTGGTCGGGGCGCTGGCGATCCAGCAGGCTCACGACATCACGCCGCTGACACGCGACCTGATGATCTATGCCAACGTCATCGGCTGCGACCTCGGGCCGAAATTCACGCCCATTGGTAGTCTCGCAACACTGCTGTGGCTGCATGTGCTGGCATCCAAGAATCATCGGGTCACGTGGGGGCAATACATGAAGGTCGGGCTGGCCATCACCCCGCCGGTCCTGCTGGCCACGCTCATCGCGCTGGCCCTGTGGCTGCCCCGGGTCAGCCACCCGTAACGCATGAAGGGAACCGCTCCATGACCGCACCTGACCTGCCCGCCCTGCATCCGGAATATCTCGAACGGGTTGACCTCGCGCGGCTTGAGCCACACCCACGGGTTGACCATCCGCCCCGCATCCTGCTGCTCTATGGCTCGCTGCGACCACGCTCGTTCAGCCGCCTGCTGGTGCTGGAGGCGGAGCGCATCCTGAAAGCCCTCGGCGCGGAAACGCGGATATTCGACCCGACCGGCCTGCCGGTGGCGGATTCCGTACCTGCCACCCATCCGAAGGTGCAGGAACTGCGCGCACTCTCGCTCTGGTCGGAAGGCCAGGTCTGGTGCAGCCCCGAACGGCACGGTAACATAACCGCTGTGTTCAAAAACCAGATCGACTGGTTGCCACTGTCCGAAGGCTCGATCCGTCCGACGCAGGGCCGCACGCTGGCGGTGATGCAGGTCTCAGGCGGATCGCAAAGCTTCAATTCCGTCAATGCCCTGCGGGTTCTGGGCCGATGGATGCGGATGTTCGCCATCCCCAACCAGTCCAGCGTGCCGATGGCCTATACGCAATTCGGTGATGATGACCGGATGAAGCCCTCCCCGCTCTATGACCGCATGGTGGATGTCATGGAGGAACTGATGAAGTTCACATGGCTGCTGCGGGACCGGGCCGATTACCTCGTTGATCGCTATAGCGAGCGCAGGCAGGACCATCGCCCGCCTGAAGCGCGGTGAGGCCGGGACGGGACGGAACCGTTCAACGTGGTGATTGCGGATGGCGGCCATGCTGCGGGGCCGTAAGCCTGCTACGCTCCAGCCAACGCCAAAGCGGCAACACTTCAGGCTTACCGTATCCGTGATCCTGTGATCTGGATTAATAAACCCCAATCTTCGTGCGACCATCTTGTCGCTTTATCAAAGCTCTTGTAAAAACAAAAAGAAATACTTTGTCATGAACATAGCGTTATGGAATCTTTCCAATTGAAAACCTCCATAAACAGTAAAATCCGTCACGATCCACAAGAAACTACCAAGGTTCTTGTGGTCAACACCCTCCTGACGTGAAGACAAACACCGTGTCCTGATTTCGCATATAGCGATCTTCCTATACCGCCTTGATGTGCCTGGGCATCATAGCCTGCTCATGCCGTTGGCCACGGTCGTTCGAGATTACCAGGATAAAAGCAATAGTGGCGGTCACCGATATTGTACCGGCCCACCTGACCGACACCACTACGAAAGGGGTTCACCCCATGTTACCCTTACAGTCGAGTTGCGCCCTGCCTGAGGCTGCCACGTCTCGAAATGGACGGGAAGGCATCTGTCTTGATCATGACCAGTCCTTGCAGCAATGGATCCTTGCATGATGACCGAAACCTGCAAGGTCCTGATGATCTTCCCGCTTTTCAACGCCAATTCATTCTGGAACTACAAGGAAGCCTGCGATCTTGCGGGCGCACGCTATCCGGCGGCCCCCCTTGGCCTGGTCACGGTCGCAGCCCTCCTGCCCCGGGACTGGGAAGTCCGGTTGGTCAACCGCAATACCGAAGACCTTGTGGATGCCGATTACGACTGGGCCGACATGGTCATGACCGGCGGCATGCTGCCGCAGCGCAATGATGCGCTGCACATCATCGAGACCTGCCGCGCGCGCGGCAAGCCGGTGGTGGTGGGTGGCCCCGACGTGACCTCTAGCCCATCGCTTTACAGCGCCGCCAATTTTCAGGTACTGGGCGAGGCCGAGGAAATCATGGATGATTTCGTCGCGGCCTGGCGCAGCGGTGCGCGGCAGGGCGTGTTTGAAGCACCAATGGGCAAGACGGATGTTACAAAAAGTCCGTTGCCGCGCTTTGATCTGCTCAAGCTTGACCAGTACCTACATGTTGGCATCCAGTTCTCGCGTGGGTGTCCGTTCAGTTGCGAGTTCTGCGACATCATTGAACTCTATGGCCGAGTGCCGCGCACCAAGACCAATGCGCAGGTCATGGCCGAACTCGATGCCCTGTACGCGCTTGGCTATCGCGGACATGTGGATTTTGTCGATGACAACCTGATTGGCAACAAGAAGGCGCTCAAGAAATTCCTGCCCGACCTGAAACGCTGGCAGAACGAGAAGAACTTTCCATTCGAGTTCTCGACCGAGGCATCGATCAACCTTGCCGATGATGCCGACCTGCTGCGCAGCCTGGCCGATACCAATTTCTTCGCCATATTCGTCGGCATCGAAAGCCCGGATACAGACTCCCTCGTGCTGATGCAGAAAAAGCAGAACACGCGGCGCAGCCTGCAGCAGAGCATCGAGACAATCCACAAGGCCGGGATTTTCGTCAATGCGGGCTTCATCGTGGGTTTCGACAGCGAAAAGGGCAGTGTCGCCCAGGGCATGATCGACTGTATCGAGGATACGTCCATCCCAGTCTGCATGGTCGGCCTGCTTTACGCCCTGCCCACGACGCAGCTGACGCGGCGCCTGCTGGCGGAAGGCCGCCTTTTTTCCGGCAGTGAACAGACGCAGTCGGGCGACCAATGCACGGCGGGGCTGAATTTCGAGACAAAACGCCCGCGTCGCGACGTGCTGAACGATTACAGGACGGTGCTTGCGGCCATCTATGACCCAGTCGCCTATTTCGGCCGCGTGCGCAGGCTGGGCCGGATGCTCGGGCGCAAGCGCGCGCACCGGATGATAAAGGGTGATTTGCGCAGCTTTGTCCGGCTCATGTTCCGCATCCACCGTGCGGGGCCGGGAACGGCCGGGCAGTTCTGGCGCATGATGCTGGACTGCGCCCTGCATAACCCGCGCGCGCTGCCCTATGTGGTGATGACAAGCGCGCTTTACCTGCATCTTGGCCCGTTTTCACGCCAGGTCATTGCCGAGATCGACCGCGAGATCGCGGATGTGGAACAGGGCCGCTGGCATGTGCCGCCCGTTGTACGTCATGTCAAGGCAGAACTCGTGCCAGCCTAAACCGTGTTAAGGGAAGATGAAGGAGTATGCATGATGTACAATAAAGGCGCTAATATGCATTGCCTGTTAAAGCGCATTTCGTATAAATTCCGACATAACGAAGCTATTCCACTTATCAAAATATATATTGAATTAATGAAAAGAATTGTTCAATAAATAATTTGTTTTAGATTTTATTATACGATATTTTTTCGAAAAATGAGGCGCATCTGGCATAATCATCATATATGGTTACATACAATCATATTATTGAAAACCTGCTCTTTTGCATATGCCCAGCCTGTTCCCGTAAGCGTGCTGAGCGCGGGCGTTACGCCACAGCAGAATATTCCCGACCATATTGACCCGCGCACCCATCTGTCCGGCAACTGGGGCGGAATACGGAACTGGCTGCTGGCACAGGGAATTGATATCCGTATATCGGATACCAATGAATTCTGGTCCAACCCGGTGGGGGGCGCGCAGGCATCCAGCAACTACATCGGGTCCGCCGCGGTTGAAATGGTGACGGATCTGCACACCCTGACGGGCCTGCCACTGGGTACATTTGACATCAGCGCCATGGAAATCCGTGGGCGACCATTCAGTAATACGCCCCTGTATGTTTTCAACCAGACATCGAATATCGAAGCGGATGATAACGGGCGGCTATATGAACTGTGGTACAGCCAGAAATTCATGGGAGAACGCCTGGCCTTCCGGATTGGCAAGCTGGATCTCGGGCATGACTTCATGGTCAGCAGCGTCGGGCTGAACTTCCTCAACGCGTCCTTTTCCTGGCCCATCATGCCCGATAATGACCTGTATGACCAAGGCCCCGTCTCCCCCGTGGCCACGCCTGCGATACGGTTACGCTATACCCTGTCCCCACACTGGAATTTCCTGTTCGCGGCAGCCGATGACAATCCTGTGGGCGGCCCCTTCATCAACGCGAAGGACCCGTGGAACCAAAACCGCGACCCCGGTGGCACGCGCTTCAGTTTCCGCACGGGCGCTCTTTTCTTCGGGGAGGTCCAGTACCGGCGGACCCTGTACGGAAGGCAGGGCACATATAAACTTGGCGGTTACTTTGATACCGGACGCTTTCCCGACCAGTCCGATCTCAGAAAAAACCATAAAACCAACTGGGCCGTCTACGCCATTGCGGATCAGACGCTGCAGCATTTCGGGCGAATAACGGAGCTTGACGCTTTCATTCGGGGGAACTGGACAGCGGACACCGACCGCAACCAGATCGTCTATGCCGCAGATGCTGGGTTGTCCCTGAAGGGGCCGTTTGGACGTGCAGGCGACATGGCGGGGTTTGGTGCGGGCCTGGGGGCGGCTAGTCCCTATCTTGCCCAGGCGGACCGGCGTTCTGGCCTGCCCATGCAGGGCACCGAATATCATCTGGAGTTGACCTATCAGATCCCAATCACGCCATGGTTCATGCTTCAGCCTGATATTCAGGGCATCATATCGCCCAGTGGTGGTGTTCTCGATAATAAAGGGCAGCATGTGCATGACGAAGCCATCTTCGGTCTGCATAGCAGCGTAACATTCTGAACCACTCTGTACAAGGTTTTTTTGAAAAGATCCGACCAGACTGTGTTGTCCCGCCTTTTCATTCCAGGTTCATCTAGAAATTCACATTGGTATGCAACCCGAATACGGCTTCATTACCAATCCGGTGCGTCGGACAGGATGGATCTCCCGTGCCGCCCGAGGGGTTCAGGACATATTGGAAATCGGGCTGCACGACCATCCATGGTGTGATCTGGGCCTGATAGGTCAGTTCAAAATGATTTTCGTTTCCCTGCACCAGGGCACCGCGCGCGCGATCATAGGCACGCACGCCTGATGTGACGCGACCGATACCCCAGCCCAGACCAAGTGTATCATTCGTCCTGCCTGAAAAGGGCGCCTTCAGGTTAAGGCCGGCATCAATGGCGAAGCTTATGATATTGCGATCACCACTATTACCCGTCGCCCGGACAAACAGGCCAAGTGCGCGTGATGCATCAGGCGACGGACGCCAGATCAACTGGTCGATTATCCCGTAAATCAGCCAGTTTCCCCGATCCCAGCGGGGTGTACCACCATCCGCGCCAAGAGACAGTCCCTGTGTGTTATATCGATAATCCGGAAATCGTGCCGTATCATAATAGCCTCCAAGTTTATAAACGCCTGACAGGCCCGGATGACTGGCCGCGCGTCCACTGTCGCCAGATTGAGGATTGAAGGCATACTGAATTTCGGTAATCAGTAGCGCGCCGGTTCCCATATTGAACTGCGTGCCACTTCCATCCCTTATGGTCTGGCTGGTGGGGTCCGCCGGGTTTCCGGTCACGCCAAAGACACTGCTATCCTGATTACCCGACGGATTGTCATCCGCCGCCGCGAACATGAATGTGTATTTTTCACCGGGTCGGTAGCGCAACCGGATTGCGGGAGCTGCAAGCGGCCATGAAGGACCGCCAGCATAAAGGTTGACCGAAGGACCCATTGGCCATCCGAAATTGGCGTTGAGGTACAGGGACGCGTAATCGCTGATCAGGAATTCCGTATCGAGATCCTGCTGGCCGATCTTGACGTCCAGCGCGCCCCTGAGAAAGGACTGCTGGTACCAAAGTTCAAACAGGCGGGTGGAGCGATCCGCCTCAAATCCGCTGATGGGGTTGAAATTGCCCAGATGGTCCTGAGTGACGGCACGTCCCCGGATCTGCAGGGCACTGATGTTGATTGTCGCGCCTTTAAGCCCGATCATCCTTTCCAGATCCGCCATCAGGGTCGGCATGGTAATGCCGATATAGGAAGGGCCCGTGCCCGATCCCCTGCCATCGCCATTGGTACTGCCGATCCCGCCCGTGGCGTTACCCCATAACTCGTTGACGTCCTGAATGCTCAGCGTCAGGCCGTAGCGGGCCAGCCATGGACGCAGTCCCCCCATATTCCCCAGCAGGCTCCCACCGGCAGACGGCGTATCTTGGCTGTGGCTGGTCGTGATTGCGCCTGCTTGCCAGGAATCACGCACGGTCGCCGGGTCAATCTGGGCCAAGAAAGGTGTACTGGCGCCCAGATGGGCCTGCCCACCCGCAATGGCGGTCTGGGCCTGCCCCGCAACGGAGATGAAACCGCCGATGCCCCAGAAGAAAATTCCCTCACATACACGCCGGAACAATCGGGTAACGCAAACCGCCGGAATCCTGCGTGATGTCAGTTCGCACGGTCGCAAATGTTTCTCATATTATCGTAAAAAAGGTCGTAATCCAGACAGATATCATATACCCGGTCTTCTTTCCACAACATGATGTTTTTGTTAAAGACACAATGTGAATAAAAGAGAATTGTGATATTATATCGTTCTCGTAATTTAATTTATTATTTTTAAAAAATATGCCTGAAGGTCATAAAAAGGTGTCTATTCTGCTTTGGCGATGGACGAAAACACATAGCGGAAAATAAATTATCGCGGCTGCCGCTTCTATGGAAAACAATTCAGACTTTTCACTTTGGCTGCCTGCACAAAATGATCGCCGGCATGCGTGGTAATACTGAGTACCATGCTGCCTGCTACAAGGATTGGCGGCCCTACCATTGCTCATAACGGCTGATCTCTTGCTAGCAGCGTCTCCCCCGTGACCTTATTTTCCGTGTTCAGGTTCACGTCATGTCTGCGTGTTACAAGAACAGCGAGCATCGGCATGATGGCATGGCCAGGGTCAGGTGCCAGGAGGCCGGACAAATATTATGAGATCGATAGTGAATTACGGATTGGCAATCCTGATGATAGTCAGCATATCCGGCTGTGTGGCGCGCGCCGAAACAGAAACAGAAACAAACGGTATTTGCGAGACAGTGGAACAGGGTATCCGGCTGCATGTCGACGGCACGTATGGCGGATATCCCCATTCCGTCCTGCGTGATGCGGTGCTGGAGAGCGTAGCCTGTCCTTCGGGGGATGCAGAACTACGCGCTTTCCATACCATTGCGATACCGCCGCCCCATATGCGTATTGCCGTCATGCGCCCCATCGGGCAGGGCCAGCAGGGATCGCTGTCCATCATGCTGTTTTCACAAGGGCATTTCGTTATCGGCGAACGGATGTCCCTCTCTCCTTTCTCACGCACCCAGTCTCCTTTTTCGGTAAAGGCAGACATCAACCTTGCAACAGCACGCCTATGGGGCGATCTGGCGAACCGGATCGCACAGGGGAAGCGTGCCATTCCATAATGGGGAAACACGCTCAGTCCATCACATTTGCGATCCGGTTTACCGAAAATGGCCGTAGCTTGCACATATTCTGCGATGTCATTAGGTCACGGGCGCCACACAGTTATCTGGATACAGGTTCCTTGCTCGCTGCCGGTGTCGTCGTGGGTTTACCATCTCCGTTCTTTTTTTACAGTCTGAACACCAACTGGCCGCAGGTATCGGCAAGGCGGCCAATCGTTCAGGTTCGCGTCATGTTTGAGTGATATGATCGTTCGGATGAAATACAAATCTGGCCTTTCCCCAGCACGTTATGACGCACCAACAATCATTTTCCACTGGGGATGCACGGCCATTATCATGTTGCAGTTCGCAACCGCGAATTTATGGGGCCTGTTCCGGAACCCGCTACACCATCAACTGGTGGTGACCCACCTGACGGCAGGCATGGTACTGAGCGTTCTGTTTCCCGCACGCCTGCTATGGCGACTAGGCTGGGGGCGGCAGATCCGCGCCGCCGATCGCTGGCTTGATGCCATGCTGGCGCGCTACGTGGAATACAGCCTGTATGGGCTAGTCCTGCTGGAAATCCTCCTTGGGTATCTGTGGCGATGGGGCAATGGGCAGGCCATGAGTTTCCTGTCCATCCAGATCATGCCGCCCTTTGGCAGGTTTCCGACATCGACAGTCGGCATTCTGCACTGGCTGCACCAGTGGAATGGCTGGCTGATCATCGTGCTTGCCACGGGTCATGCGCTGGCCGCGTGTTTTCATTACTTCATTCTCCGGGACAATGTTTTTCAGAGAATGCTGCTGACAGGGAATGTATCCGATGAATATGGAAAGTAAAATACCGCTGCGCCCCAAAGAAATCCACGCGACCTCCCGTCTGGGCTGGCTGCGGGCCGCTGTTCTGGGGGCGAATGATGGTATCCTGTCAACATCCAGCCTGATCATCGGCGTTGCCAGCGCCCATGCGACACAGGGGAGCATCCTGCTGGCTGGAATTTCCAGTCTGGCTGCCGGGGCCATGTCCATGGCCGCGGGGGAATATGTGTCCGTTAGCTCGCAGGCGGATTCTGAGAAGGCTGACCTCGCCCGCGAAAAAAAGGAGCTTGGCAGTAGCTGGGACGCTGAAGTGAGCGAACTGGCCGGGATATACCGTCAGCGTGGCCTGGATGATATTCTGTCACGCAAGGTTGCCCTTCAGCTCATGAAGCATGATGCACTGGGGGCGCACGCCCGCGATGAACTCGGCATTTCGGACGCGACAGCGGCGCGTCCGGTACAGGCCGCCTTTGCATCGGCTAGCGCATTCTCTTCCGGTGCCATACTGCCCGTGCTGGCAGCCCTGCTGTCGCCAGCCAGCGTGGTCTCGTGGAGTGTATCCGCTGTATCCCTGATTGGTCTGGCGGTATTGGGAGTCGTGGGTGCGCGTGCAGGTGGGGCCTCACCATGGCGTCCGGCAATGCGGGTCATATTCTGGGGCATCGTAGCGATGGCCGTGACGGCTGCCATCGGCCGGATATTCGGGGTACAGACATAATGTATTAAATATTTCTGTATATTGAATGAATGGAATGATATCGTGAATGTACTTCTTGTAATTGTGCTATCAAAGGCAGTCGTTTCAGTGCTCTGCATGCGACTTGCATTTCATTTATATCGTGACAAAAACAATATAATATTACATAGAAATAGGTCTGTGGGATTATGCTATCCCGGCAATAGATAGTGGGCATCAACTTCCTTGAAGACTTTCCCAAGGCGGCTATGGGAACCCCGCTTCTCCTGCGGGACGCGAATTATATGCGCAGTGATCTCTATTCCGTTGTCGCTGCGATCATTAATGGCCGACTACGATGTCGGACCGAAAGGCATTTGCCTACACGCCATGGTCATCCTGCTTGCGTACCTATCTCATCCAGGATGGCCGAACCGGGCATGCATGCAAGATCATCCTATACCGCCAGGGAGTCACGCACTCATGACATAACCGCTACCCCTGACGGTGTGGATCAGAGGTTGGCCATCCTGCCCCAGTTTCTCCCGCAGACGACAAATATGCGTTTCGACGATGTTCGTACGAACCGGGAAATCCATATGCCAGACATCCTTCAGCAACATTTGCCGGGAAAGCACCGTGCCTGCATTCCTCATGAAATATTCCAGAAGTTTTAGTTCCTGAGGCTGCAGAAGAACCTTTTCGCCATTCCGTGTCACTGCAAGCGTCAGCAGATTGAGTTCAACGTCAGCCACATTCATTATTGTTGTATGCTGGAAGGAAGATGATCGACGAAGCAGTACCTGCACGCGCGCGACCAACTCGCGTAATGCAAATGGCTTGATCATGTAATCATCCGCACCATGCCGCAGACCGGCGACACGGCTTGGTACGCCATCCATCGTCGTCAGGAACAGGACTGGCGTCATGATGGCATAAGAGCGCATGCGCATGAGAATTGTCAGTCCATCCAGACCAGGCAGCATGCGATCCAGAATGACGATATCCCACGTTTGCGACAGGGCATGCTGCGATCCATCGGTCCCGTTAGCGACACAAACCACGTCAATTCCGCTTTCCTCCAGTCCCTGCCGCACGTAATCCGTAGTTGCGTGGTCATCTTCAACCAAAAGCAGGCGGGGGCGTGTTACCAGCGTCATGAAGCAGGCCAATCAACAAATTTAATGTCCCGCCCAGCGAGACTGAGTTCTTGATCAGGTTATCAGAATCATTGTTACATGACACCATCCATGACGATGGATAGACAATTATTGGCATTTTTTAATGTATCGACCATGTCTCCAAATTGAATACAGAATAAATAATATCAATATTTCATGTGATACATATCATAAATGTGGATGTATATGTATTATATTTTATACGGTATTAAAACAAATACTACGTACGCGCAGGCATATAAAAAATAAAAGACGGTAATTTCTCTCCGGACAGGACAAGGCAAAGGGGTTAACGCGGAAAGACCATTGGGGGTAAAGTCAGGCTACAGGGCTGGAGCCTATGCCAACCGGACCTGTCATGATCGGGGACGGGTGGATCTTGTCCGGTCATCCATATCCTGAGAGGATGTCGCTACATGATAAATATGTCCAATGATGTCGTGGAATAGGATATCCCGACGCCGAAATGTGGAGACACGACGTATCATCGCCACGACGTCGTTTCGTATCGTCACGTTGTTCGCCGGTCTTTTTATATTGGGCGGCATGGTCATGACTATAACGTCAGGCCTTTACAGCCAGTCAACCATGCGCCAGCAGATCCGCCGGGAAGTGGAGAACGAGAGCCATGAGACATTTGCAGATGCTGGTGTTGCGGATGTCCGTCATCTCCTGCCAGTTGTGCAAGGACTGATCGAACATGAACCCGGTTTCCATTATTTGCTTCAGGACCCCGGACAGGTCATTGTCGCAGGCAACATGCTGCATCTGCGACCAGTGCCGGGCGAACGCTGGCTGGCATGGTCCCATCGCCTGCCGAAAGAAATCAACCAGGATATCGTTTATGGAATAGGTTATCGCCTTGATGACGGCGGCTATTACTTCGTGGGCATGGATGCCTCGCCCCTGACGCATCTCCAACGCGCATTATGGACAACGATCCTGTGGGGCATTGCAGGATTTGGTCTGATAGGGGTAGCAGGCGGCCTTTTCCTGAGCAACCTGATCCTGAAATGGATCGAGACGATAAGCAGGACGGCACGGAGCATCATGCAGGGCGATATGTCTCGCCGCATCCCGCTACGTGGCACGGATGATGAGCTTGATCATCTCTCGGAGAGCCTCAATGCGATGCTCGACCAGAATGAATACCTGATTGCAAGTCTGAAACAGGTCTCCAATGACATCGCGCACGACATGCGCCGCCCGCTGGCGCGTATGCGCCAGAATCTTGAGCGCGCCATTGGGGCACATGGACCTTCCGATACCATGCATGAGCAGGTCGAGTGTGCAATCGAGGATCTGGATGCCGCATTGGAAATATTTTCCTCGCTGCTCAAGCTGGCGCAACTTGAGTCCGGGGCATGGAACAACGAAATGGAACCCCTCGATCCCGCACGACTTCTGGAATCAGTTCTAGAACCGTATCGCTCCGTTATCGAAGACAATGGACAGCGCCTGGAAACCGAAATCATTCCCGCCTGCCCTACCGTCACCGGTCATCCAGTCCTTTTACGGCAGGCGTTCTCCAACCTGATCGAGAATGCCGTACGCCATACGCCCGACCAGACCACCATCACAGCGACCATAATGCTTTCGGACAAGACCATCACGATAGAAATAGCCGATAATGGTCCAGGCATTCCGGACGAAGCCATGCTTCGGGTATTCGACCGCTTTGTCCGTCTTGATACAAGCCGTACGCATGACGGTAACGGGCTAGGGCTTACCATGGTGAAAGCCGTAGTACAACTGCACCGGGGCACGATCGTCTTGTCTCACAACAACCCTGGCGTAAGGTGTATCGTTAAATTACCCATAGAGCTCTAGCCTTCACGGCCTCATAGACAGCAGACCTCCTGGCTCGTTAGAGATGTGCAAATACGACTGAAGATTGGGGCATTGTAAGCTGACATCCCCGTGAGCTTTCGCCAGAAATAATGATGCCGCGCGCCCATGCGATGTGGCCGCCTGCAACGGTCCCGGCGAGCAGGGATCCAAATCGGGATTCATACAAACCATGCTGCTCTGGTCCCTGATTCTGGTTGCATCAGCCGCGGCATTTGGCCTGAGCGCCGTGTCGGGAGGCGGTGCCGGGCTGCTCCTAATGCCCCTGCTGGGGCTGGTGCTGCCTGGCACTCAGGTGCCAGCCGCCCTGTCGATCGGGACAGTTGCCAGTTCGGCGACGCGCATCATCTCGTTCCGGCAGGCGATCCGGTGGGACATCGTCCGGCATTTTGCGCCCACCGCGTTGCCCTTCGCCGCCCTGGGCGCATGGGCATTGAGCCGTATGGAGCCAGCCTATCTGTCGCTGCTTCTTGGCGTATTCCTGATGGGGAATCTTCCCCTTCTCTTTCGCAAGCCTGCACCCCAGGTCACTGTGAAAACGCCCCACGCTATCGAACTGCACGTGCTGGGTGCTACCGCCGGCTTCATTTCCGGTTTTACCGGAGCGGTCGGCCTGGTGTTCAATGGGTTTTATTATCGACTTGGTCTGCGGAAGGAAGAAATCGTCGCAACCCGCGCGGCCAACGAAATCATGCTGCATGTGCTCAAGATCGCTCTCTACGCTGAGTTCGGCCTGTTGAATACCCGGGCCAGCATTGCGGGTATCGCTGTTGCTGCGGCGGCGGTTCTGTCATCAATAATCATGAAGTACCTGTTGCCGCACCTGCATGATCGCTTGTTTCACCATATTGGTCATGCCGCCATGGTCGTGGCGGGTGTCATGATGGTGATCTCCGCCAGTAGTCAGTTAGCGCGGCAGGCAAATGTCACGGTGCATTTCGCCCACGTAGCCCATGAAGCCGCAGCGTCCGTGTCATGGCGACAACACACTTTCGCGGTCGAATGGGAAAATGGTGATGAACGCGAGTTGAGCCCCCGAGTGCTTTCCAGACTGGCTTCATCCCCTATGATAACAACCCATTGATTTAAGTGCGGGAATCTGATTCAGGCTCTGTGAGGAGACTGGAGATGAGCGACCTGTTTTGGCTGCCGGACGAACAAATGGAGCGTCTGCGGCCCTTTTTCTTTAAGAGCCATGGTAGAGCCTGCGTTGATGACCGCCGAATGCTGAGCGGCATCATTTTTGTCAATCGGAACGGCTTGCGCTGGCGCGGTGCGCCCCGGGAATACGGTCCACATAAGACGCTCTAAAACCGTTGGAAGCGCTGGGGCGCCATGGGGATCTGCGCCCGGATGATGGACGGTCTGGCTGCCGGAAAGGCAGAGCCCCAGACCATCATGACTGATGCGACGTATCTCCAGGCACACCGCACGGCTTCGAGCGTGCGGCTAAAAAAGGGGATCCAGGTCGCTTGATCGGCCGCACCAGAGGGGCATAAACACGAAGCTGCATGCGATCACCGACCAGAGTGGGCGACCGCTGAGCTTTTTCATGACTGCGGGACAGATAAGCGATTATACCGATGCCGCTGCCCTGCTGGATAGTCTTCCTGAAGCACAATGGATGCCGGGAGATCGCGGGGATGACGCCGACTGGTTCAGGGACGCCCTGGAAGCAAAAGGTATAAAAGCCCTGCATTTCAGGACAGAAATCTCGCGGAAAACCGGTCAGATACGACAAGAGAAAATATAAACGCCGCAATCGCATCGAGATCATATTCGGAAGGCTCAAGGGCTGGCGGCGGGTTGCAACCCGCTACAACAGATGCCCGACCGTCTTCTTCTCAGCCATCTGTCTCACCGCAACCGTCATGTTCTGGCTATGTGTCCCGAGCCTAGAAGCCGTCCGTACTTTGGTAAAAATCTTTCAACACCGTAATAATAATAACGTCCGCTATCATTATATTACCCGCAACAAAATGAACTTTGCACCTGAAGATTATATGAATCTTACTTCACACGAGATTCACTATGACTACAGTGACATTTTTTTCATCGACGGCTTCAAATGTTCTATCAACTGTTTGAGGGAGGCATCATGCCAGGATGGAAAAGTGAGCAAACACATTATCCTGAACCACTAGTGAGATCCAGTAAGCTCATTCCATCGGAAAATGCCATAAATGCATCAACGGCCTGTACTATGAGATGGCGAAACTGACAAGCATTGCCCAGTATACACTGGTTATTGCCAGATGGGTGACAGGCGCCAGGGGATTCTTTTTCAGTTTCCATGAGCCGCATAATATGACCGACGTTGATGTTTCTGGCAGACACAGCCAGACGGATGCCACCAGTACCTCCCCGGGTACCTTGTACGATCCCGGCATGACACAGGTGTTGTACAACTTTCACAAGATGATTGTGCGAAATGCCCTGCAACTCAGTGATGTTCCTGACGGTAACACGCGAATCAGGATTACACGCCAAGTGGATCAACACACGGAAAGCGTAGTCGGTACGCAGCGAAAGAGGCATCAACCCCACCACCCATAGGCACGTGTTGACTGATTTTCCCAAGCAGCCTCTCAGAATATTGCCAACGGGCTGCTGTACCAGGCAACCGTGACGCAGGGCATTCGTGACATAGGGGAGTAGAGTACGCAAAATGGAGTTGCCTGCGCGTCTGTTCCTCTACTGTCATGAATTAGGTTACCTTCGAGTTTGGAAAGGTGACACACACACCAAATCCTCTGGCAGATCCTGTAAGTGGGGAACGTAAGCGCAGAGTAACGTCCATTTGGGTAGCGATATTACTGGCAATGGCGAGACCCAGGCCACTGCCATGATTACCGGTCCCGCCGCGCACGAATGGGCTAGTCAGCCGCTGGAATATGCCGGGTGGCAGCGCGGGGCAGTCATTGGTGATGTCGATTCCACCATCTGGTAGCACGGCCACCCGCACGGGCATATGGTGCCCTCCATGCAGCAGGGCGTTTTCAAGCAGGTTGCGCAACATGATGCCGGTCGCATCCATGTCACCATGTACGAATATGTGGTGAATCCCGTCTGGCGCGATGACAATGCCCTGCCCGTCACACGGATTATGCCCAAGATCATCGACAAGGACATGCACTACGGTCATCAGGTCGAAACGGTCGCGCCGGAAAGCGACGCCGGACGAGGCGCGGGAAAACTGCAGCAGTTTTTCCACCGTGCGGCCCAGCCTGCGGGTCCGGTCGGCAATGAGCTCCACCCGCCGGCCCGTATCCGAAGCCGCCGGCATCAGTCGGCCCAGCATCTGTACCTGCGCCAGAAGGGCTCCAAGCGGGTTACGCAGTTCATGCGCAGCGCTTGCGGCAAAGGCGCGCTCGGTAGAGAGCGCTGCCTCCAACCGCGCCAACAGCGTATTGATCGAGCGCTGGATGGAGACTAGTTCGTCAGGGAGATCAAGGGGGGAATGGGCTGAAGGTTGCCGCTGCCACGTGCGCGCATCTCGTCATGCAGCAGGTCCAGCGGGCGCAGGGCGCGCCGCACGATCAGGCGCACCAGCCACCAGATCACCGGCATGAAAAGCAGCATGGGCACGACAGAGATCAGCATCGCGCGCCGGACGGCCTCGCGCCGGTGGAAGGTCGGTTCCCCCACAAGAACGCGGTATTTCTCCGCCACGGGTGACGCGACATAAACGCGAAAATGCGGAACATTAGCAAACCCGGTCCGCCACGCGCGCTCGAATGCGTCCTGCGGGGCATTCTGGGAACGCAACACGACATGCCCGGTCACATCCACGATCTGATAGGCCAGGGTGCGTGGCCCGACTTCCGGCAGCCAGGCGATGGACGACGCCGCACCCGGATCATGCAGTCGTGTCTCCACAGCCGTCTGCAGGCGCTCGGAAACTTCCTGAAGCGAGTTGTCCAGCCGTTCCGTTACCTCGTAGCGGGTAAATCCACCTACCGCGACACTGAGGATCAGCAGCCCCAGTATCACGACCATGAGTACGCTGCTGATGATCCGGGTAGACAGGCTCCAGCTTTTCATGCGCCGTCCCTTGCATCGAGGCAGTAGCCACGGCCGCGTATGGTCCGGATGACCGTGTTGCCGACCTTGCGCCGCAGGCGGCTGATGAAAACCTCGACGGTATTGCTGTCCACGTCCCGGTCCAGCGCATACAGCGCGGTGTCAATCTGCTGGCGCGAATAGATCCGGCCCGGACTGCGCGACAGCAGTTCCATGATGCTCCATTCCCGCGCGGTCAGGTCCAGCCGCTCGCCATCACGCGATACAGACCGGTTCTCCCGGTCTATCGTAATCTCTCCCACGCGGCAGTGCGCGTGCCTGCGCGGCGATGCATACCGGCGGGCCACTGCCGCAATACGTGCCACGAGTTCATTCAGGTCATAGGGCTTGACGATATAATCATCTGCCCCTTCGGACAGACCCGCGATACGGTCACTGATCTGGTCCTCTGCCGTGGTGATGAGGATGGCGATGTCTGATGATGTCCGACGGACCTCACGCAACAGGTCGCGCCCACTTCCATCGGGCAGGCCAAGGTCGAGCAGCATGAAATCATAATCCACCGTTGCCATGGCCGCGCGCGCGTCCTCCAGCGTCGTGAACCAGTCCACGGCATGCCCGTCCAGACCCACGCGCTCCTGCACCGCCACACCCAGATCGTATTCATCCTCGACAATAAGGATACGCATCAGTCCTGATCCTTTTCCCGCATGACCCGGGCATACAGTGATGGCAGCACAAGCAGGGTCAGCAACGTGGACGTGACCAGCCCGCCGATCACCACACTGGCCAGCGGGCGCTCGACTTCCGCGCCCGCACTTTCGGAAAACGCCATGGGAAAAAAGCCAAGGCTGGCGACAAGGGCTGTGGCCATGACGGGACGGAAGCGGGATTCCGCGGCCGCAAAGGCCGCCTGTGCCACGGCCATTCCCCGTGCCCGCAGGGCTGCGATCTCACTGACCAGCACCACGCCATTCAGGATCGCCACGCCAAACAGCGCGATGAAGCCGATCCCCGCCGAAATGCTGAACGGCATGCCGCGCAGCGTCAGCGCCACGATGCCGCCGGTTGCCGCCACCGGCAGGTTGACGAACACCAGCAGCGCGGGCCGCACCGCGCCAAACGCCACCACCAGCAGCGCAAAGATCAGGCCAAGGGCAACGGGCAGCACGATCTCCAGCCGCCTTGTAGCTGATTGCAGGTTACGGAACTGCCCGTCCCACTGCATGTTATATCCTGCAGGCAGTTTTACGTCCCGCGCCACACGGGCCTGTGCTTCGGCCACGAATGATGCAAGGTCACGCCCGCGCACGTTGGCCTGCACCACCATGCGCCGGCGTACCCGGTCGCGGCTTATGCGCGGCGGCCCATCGACTTCATGCACATGCGCCACCTGTGACAGCATCGCATTCCCCTGCCCGTCCATCCGCCGGACCTGCAGCGCGCCAATGGCGGCGGCGGATGTCGCCACGCGGGGGTCAAGGCGGACCTGCGTGCCGATGATGGCGTTATCCACGATCACCGGCCGGGCGCCGATATGCCCGCCTATGGCCTCCACCGTATCGAGAATGTCCTGCACCGCCACATTGCGGCTGGCAGCCTGCGTGCGGTCAATGTCGACCACGATCAGCGGCACGGTGCCGTCCCCCGCAGCCGCCACGTCCGCTGCCCCCTTCACGCCGGACATAGCCGCCACCACCCGGTCACCCAGCTCGGCCAGCATGGCCAGGTCATCGCCAAAGATCGAGACGGCAATCTGCGTGCGCACGCCAGAGAGCAGGTCATCCATGCGCATCTGCACCGGCTGGCTCCATGAATACAGCGCATCGGGCAGTTCGCGCCGCAGGGTATCATCCATCGCGGCGACCAGCCCCGCCTGCGTGCGGGCGGTTTTCCATGTGGAGGGCGGGTTGAGGAAGATGAAGCTGTCGGTCTCGTTCACGCCCATCGGGTCGGTGGGAATGGCGGACGTGCCGGTATTGCTGACCACCGCGCGCACTTCAGGGAAGCTGCGCAGGATCTGCTCCTGCTTCGTGACCGAAGCCAGCACGGTATCAAGCGAGGCCGAGGGCAGCCGCGTGGTGGTGACCGCCAGCGCCCCTTCATCAAGCTGGGGAATGAACTCACCGCCCAGCCTCATCGCAAGCCCCGCTGAAAGGGCCAGCACCACCAGCGTACCGCCAAACAGGATGCGTGGATGGGTTTCCCCCATGTCACCATATGGGTATAGGGCCGGCGCAGGAAGGCAATCAGCCGCGTATCACCCGCAGGCCGCACGCCCCCCAGCGCAAGGGCGGCCAGAACGGGCACGCAGATGAAGCAGTACGCCAGCGACGCCAGCAGCGCCATGATGACCGTCTGCGCCATGGGGCGGAACATGTGCCCCTCGATCCCCTGCAGGGTCAGGATCGGCAGATAGACCATGATGATGACCAGTATGGCAAACCCCACCGGGCGCATGACCTGCTGCACGGAGGAGATGACCAGCGGAATGAATTCGGCGTCCGGCTCCTCCTCCCTGCGCGACAGCACATGTTCGATCACCACCAGCGAACCATCGACAATCATGCCGAAATCGATTGCGCCAAGGCTGAGCAGGTTGGCCGAGATACCGAACTGCCGCATGCCCGCCATCGCGCAGACAAGGGCAACCGGAATGACCGAGGCAATGACAAGGGCGGCCTGCCAGCTCCCGATCACCACCACCAGCACCCCCACCACCAGCACGGCGCCCATGACCAGGTTGTCACGCACGGTGGCGATGGTCTGCCCGGTCAGGGTGGCGCGGGTGTAATAGGGTTCGATCGTGACGCCTGCGGGCAAAGCCTGCCGTATGCCCGGCAGCGCACGGTTGATGGCGGCAAGCGTTGCGTTGGAACTCGCCCCGCTTTCCATCATCACCACGCCGATCACGATCTCGCCCTGCCCGTCACGCGTTACCGCCCCCAGACGGGTGCGCGCGCCCCTGGTGATGCGGCCAAGGTCACGCAGCCGCACGGCGGAGCCATCGGGGTTGGTCCGCACGGCGATATTGCCAAAATCCGCAAGGCTGCCCACCAGCCCGCGTCCGACCACGCTCTGCTGTTCGGCATGGTGCGTGATCCATCCGCCGCCGGATGCCGCGTTGCCGGCATCCACCGCACGATAGACCTCGCCTACCGAAAGGTTGCTGCCGATCAGCCGCGCGGGGTCCAGCGTCACCTCATAGGTTTCTTCCGCCCCGCCATTGACGTTGACATCCACCACACCGGGTACAAGACGCATCTGCGGCACCACGGTCCAGTTCATGATGCGGTTGAGTTCCATGAGCGAACGCCCCGCGCCACGGATCTGGAACTGCATGATTTCGCCCATGCCAGTGGCCAGCGGCCCCATGCTGACGGTAATGCCGGGCACGGATATGTTTGAACGCGCCTGCTGCATGCGCTCGTTCACGCGGGTGCGGTCCAGGTTGATGTCGGTATCATCGGCAAACTGCACATACACCACCGAGACGCCGCCGCGCGATACGGAACGCAGGTCAGTCATGCCGGGGATTCCGGTCATGCTGGTCTCGACGGGAAAGGTGATGAGTTTTTCCACTTCCTCCGTCGCAAGGCCCGGCGCCACGACCGAGACGAGAACCTGCCGGGGCGAAATATCCGGCACCGCTTCCACCGGCAGGCCCAGGACAGTCATGATGCCCGCGGCCAGCAGCAGGCCAAGACCGCCCAGCACCAGCATGCGCGCGCGGATCAGGGTGGCAAGGTAGGCATGTGCCATCAGTCTGCATCCATTCCGGCCAGACCGATGACGGAACGCAGGGCAAAACTACCATGACCCACCACCGGCTCGCCCTCTGTCAGGCCGGAACGCAGCACTGCCTGCCGCCCGTCATCCAGTGCCACATCGACCACGACCGGCCGGTAGTCCGTCGCGTTCACCCGCACGAACACGACGCTGCGCCCGTCAATCTGCTGGATGGCTTCGGACGGCACGACAAGACCCGCCACGCTGTCACGCTGAGCCAGTGCGGAATCCAGCACCATACCGGGCACCAGCGCGCCAGTGGGGTTTGACACACGGCTTATGACCCGGACCAGCCCGGTCAGGGAACTGGCCATCCCGTCCACCGTATCGATACGGGATGTAAACGGGCCGTCTGCCGTCCGCGTTACCTGCTGGCCGCCTGGTGCGATCCGCGCCGCCTGGTCCGGCGGGATGTCGGAGACAAGCCATATGCTGGACAGATCCGCGACGGTGGCCACATCCATGCTCGGGTCCACATCACCCGCCACTGACGTACCGATCACCTGCACCATGCCGTTGACAGGGGAGATCAGGGTCGAGGTTTCGTCTTCCGCGCCCTGACTGTCCTGCTCCGATGATGAATTGAACTCCTCGGCAAAACGGTGGCCCAACGTGTCCACATCCGCCTGGCGTGCACGCATGGTGGCATCCGCCTGTGCCAGCACGTCCTGCCTGCGGCGCAGTTCGGCCAATGATATGCTCTCGCCAGCCAGTGCCCTAGCCCGCTGCACCGCGCCTGCCGCATCGGTCCGGGCCGCAATGGCGGCAGCAAGCGCTGCACGCATCTGAACCGCCTGCAGGCGCGCAACATGCAGGGAATGATCCTGATAGCGCACCAGCGCCTGCCCCCGCTGCACGGATGCTCCGGGCTGTACCATTACTGCCAGCACCTTGCCACTGCCGGCGGGATGGATATGCACGACCCGCGTCGTATCGGGCATGACCCGGCTCATGACCGGCAGCATGGGTGCCACGCGACCCGGCGTGGCCGTGACGATGGTTACCCCTTCATTGGCAACCGCCGCCCCGTCCAGCTTCACGATCGGGGGCAGCGCCCCCTCCCCGGCATGGGCAGGCAGGGCGGGCAGGCCGAGAAGAAACAGGATGGAGGCAATCCGCTTCATGGCACAACACCTGTTGCAATCAGCATGCGGATGCTGGCGACATGCCATTCCACCTCAGCCCGGGCACTGGCCAGTCGGGTATTGGCGGCCGCCTGCCGGGCGGCAAGCGCCGTATCCACACCGGCTTCGCCTACCCGCCAGGCCCGTTCCTGCGCCTGGGCCCGCTTTTCCATATTCTCTGCGGCACTGCGGGTAGCCTGTCGTGCCGTGGTGGCCGCGATCAGGCGTTCACGCACGCGCATCATTTCCAGATGCACCATGCGCCGCGCCTGCGTTTCCTGGCTGGTGGCCGTGGCCAGGCGGTTGCGGGCTTCGGACATGATGGGCGTGTTACGGACCTCGCTGGGCAGGGGGATGCTGAAATTCACGCCCACACGATCATCCCACGGGCTGCCGTACTGCTTTTCATGAATGGCGTCCACGCCGATTTCCGGGTTGGGCATGAACGAACGGCGCGCCAGTTTCATGTTCGCTTCGGCGGCTTCCACATTGCGGTGCGCGACCTTTATGCGGGGATCGTTGTCTTCCATGTCGCGCGGGCTGACAAAACGGGCCTGCGTCACGTCGCCGCCACCATAACGGCTCAGGTCAGGCACAACCGGGCGCCCCAGCAGCACCTCCAGGGCCGTAGTCGCGTTCTGCGCTTCCTCCTGTGCCAGGGCCAGTTCATCGCGCGCGTTCTCCATCGCCGCCTGCGCCACCTGCCCGTCGGTCGCGGCCAGTTCGCCCCCCTGCACCGCGCGCGTGGCGCTGGCGGCCATGCGCGCGGTCGCATCATACAGGGTGCGGGCCACATCCACCCGGCTGCGGGCGATCAGGGCGGCGGCGCCTGCATCAAGCACCCGGATGGACAGTGCCATGTGTTCGACATTGAGCTGTTCATCAATCGACGCGGCTTCCGCGCTGGCGACCTGTTTCGTGGCGCTGCCCTGCCCCGGCAGCCACAGCGGCACCGACACGCCGCCCTGATAGGTTGTATAGCCTTCGTTACTGCCCAGCATGTGGTCATCCATGTATTCACCCGACAGGGTCGGGCCGCCGGCAAACCATGACCCGGCAGCGCTGGCGCGGGCGCGGGCGGAATGATGGCCGACCTGAAGTTCGGTGCGGACGGGATCGATCGCCCAGGCCATGCCGACGGCTTCATGGAAGGATGGGCCAGGGCGGGCGTCCTGGGCCAGGGCCATCCATGGCAGGGCACAGGCCATGGCGATCGACACGATGGGGGGGATGGCGCGGTTCATGCTTCAGGCCATCATGGAATGGCGCGACCACCATGGCTGATCCGTTCGGCCAAATCGCTCCACAGTCGCGCCATCAGCAGATTGATCTCGGACGTGACCGAAAACGGGGACTGCGAACGCGCCAGGGGCGAAAGGGACATGCGTTCCCCGATGACAAAATGCCCCTGCGAGAACAGCCGGGCCGAAATCGCCCCCTGCTGCCCCTGCCCCATGGGCCTCGTAACGGAAATACGCAGGTGTGGCGGCGGGTCGGCAATGAGACCGAAGACATGCCGTTCAGCTTCATCAGAGGGGCACGCCACGCCCTGCAGCACGGCGTCACGCAGTACGGAATGGGGATAACCCCCATACATGCCATCTACATGCAAACGTATACCATGCCGGACCGTCATACATATGCCCTCTGTCCCATCATCCGCCCAAGCGGCCGACACCCCTAGGAAGAAAATACAGGCTGCATACAGACTATCCCGCACTATCCTTTGCATAATAAGCGTCTGTTCCCCGGCGTACATAAAGTTCCTGCCATCACGACGATGACTTTCTGACGGTAACAGAGAAACCTGACGTGAACCTGAACATCCGGTCTACAAAAGAGAATTTATATTATGAAAATGATTATCATTTCTATATTTAGAGTAAGCGATAATTTCATATGTGAATTTAAGGCTCTGTTAGAGCCTGAATTAGAAAGCGGTTTGATTGATTTGTCTCAGCACCCTGCAGATATGGACAATCATCACCTGTGCACAGGATAACGAGATTGGTGCCTCGACATGTTTCGTGAAACGGCGGCAGCGTCCGAGCCATACGAAGCGATGCTCCACGATCCAGCGTTTCGGCATGATGATGAAGCCTTCAGCCCGATCGCTGCGCTTGACGATCTCGATCGTCCGTCGGCCACGTTCGACCAGCACACCACGCAACTTCTCGCCAGCATATCCACCCTCACCAATCAGATGGCGCAGCCAAGCGAACAATGAGCGTATTTTGGTTGCTGCCAGCGGCGCACCGTTATGATCCTGAATGTCGGCGGGATGCACGACAGCTGCCACGACATGACACAGCGTGTCGGTCGAGATATGCCGCTCGCGACCCTTGATTTTTTTTTGCTCGCGTCATAACCACAGCGGCCGCTGTTGTAGCGGTTTTAACCGGCTGGCTGTCAATAACACCCACCGAAGGCGTGGCGTCTTGCCCACTTGTGCTGCTCTGCCACAGCTGGCTAGGCTCGTATCTCGGATTTGAGCATCTGTTAAAGTTCCTTGCTACGGACGGACATGATGCTGTCGTGCCCTCGGTACCCAGCTCTGCCTTTTTCAACCCGATCACCGGTATCATACATAGGCCCGCGTTGTGCAGCCGCACTCATATGCGGGCTGATGGCTCGTCTAGCCGGTACCCGGCGTTTTGAACGCTCATCGGCGTCAGGATAAGGCTCCAGACTCACCCCGCACCCAGACTGAAACAGGTGATTTCACACCCCTGCCCAATTAGAGTACAAAACCCGACCACAGCCCGGTGCCATTGCTAACGTATAGCAACCTACCGCCAGGAATGTGCTGGCAGCCGCAACCGAACGTGACCCTGTTCGGCTGTGCTGCACATCTCATGTTTCCGTTTTCTGGCGCAGAGGCCAACGTTGCCCTGTATGTCGGCGTAGAACGTGGTTGATCGCTCATCAGACAAGCGCATGCAGCGTCGAACCTACAACACATATTAAGAAGTCCGGCAGGACATGTTTGAATACATTGAAATGTTCGGGCTTCCCTGTTTCCCTCGGCCAGCCAGTAATCTGGCATGCTGACGAACTGCCTCAATTTCCTTTGCCGAGACCTTTCCTTTGAGCTTCGCGTTCCGCATCCGCCAGTCCAGACTTCTCACCTGATCAGAGAGGACCACACTGGCGGGTTTTACTACCACGGCTACTTCAAACGGATAGCCTTTGATTTTAGTGGTCATGGGGCAGCAAAGCGTCATCCCCGCTTTGGCATTATAACTTGCAGGGCTGAGAAGCACCGCAGGCCGATGCACAGCCCGTTTCCGCCCCGGCTGAGGGATCAAATTCCAACCAGACAATGTCGCCGCAGTCAGGAACCCACGTGACCTGGGATTTGATGCTCACCAGCTTTCGTCACCTACAGACTGTCCAAAGTCAATTTCATCATGCCCGTTCAGATCGGTAATCCCGGCGACGAGATCTTCCAGTTTGAGCAGTGTGGCGCGAACCGGCTCAATGATAACTCGATCACCTTCCTCATGGACATTCATCATCTGATCATCCTGACGTTCGGGTGATGCATGGATGCCTAGTTGCCTTATAACCAAGCCCGATAGGCCGGGCTGATCAGTCAGACCTTGGCCCCTTTTGCTTTCGTGCCGGTCTTCCGTATCGCACGCGGTCTCGCTGAAGTCTTGGAACCCGGCGTTTTCCTTGGCGATGCTGCGGAAGATCCGGTTTCAGTTGCCGACGACCTGGATCGCTTCGAAATCGTTTTTTTGGCGGGCACTACGGCCTCAGAAGTATCGACCGATATTTCTTTCGTCGCACTATCAACAGAAGGGACTACAGTTGCCTCGCCCACGGGACCGGTCGGGGGAACCAAAATCTTGCGTCCAAGACCCGCGTCTCGCGCCAGAGCCGCCCGCATTTTGGCATACTCCGGAGCAACCATGGGATAATCCATAGGAAGCTGCCACTTCTCTCGGTATTGCGTTGGCGTCATTCCGTACCTTGTCTGCAGGTGACGCTTGAGCATTTTGAGTTTTTTGCCATCTTCCAGACAGACGATGTGGTCAGGAAACACCGACTGCCCGACTGGAACTGCAGGCTGCTGGGCAGGAATGCTGCTGTTTTTCTCTGTGGCCGGTGTTGTTTCGCGGATAGCAGCGTAGACATCGCGGATAAACGCCGGGACATGTTCTGTCGGCAGAGAGGTATTGGTATTGCCGAGATGCGCTGCCACGATGTCGCTCATGGCAATTACAATTGCCGGGGATAGGTCGTCTGATTGGTCCATGATAAAGCCTCTCCGCTATATTTTTACCGAATAACATTGCCGGAGTGTAAGTCTATATGCAATCGGCAAAATATGGCGTATCGAAAGCTGAATTATATATTGCGGTACGTTGCATACATCGATCACATCGCACCATGAACATCAAGTTTTACGCAAATTGTATGCGGCGGAGCCTGCCCCTGATTACGCTATCAGACGGCGTAAACTGGCTTATGCAACGGGCCTTTCACGAAAACTACGGCTCACCCCAATGTCGATGATAAGTTTTTTAGTCCGAATATATCCACACACGAATTTTCCATGACGTGGTGAGCGGATACAGTATTTATCTCTATCACCTGTCCGATGATCACACCGGGTTACCCCTGCAGGTAATGCAGCCAGTCATGGCTGTGTAACGATATAGCCGCGTTTCAGGCGATAACGGATCATCGCGGTCAGGGCATTCACCGCGGCGCCTTCATCCGGATAGAGATCCACGCGCTGGGTGCCAGCTGTCCCGATCCTGCCCCAGTTACGAACAAGCGCGGCACCACCGAACAGGTCGGGCTGAACTGACAGTCCGTAATACCGCCACTCATTGAAACTGGGTTGAATACGGCGCAACTGGACCGATAGTGGGAACAGTCCAAGCTGTATTGTTTTCTCTGGGGGAACGGCGCTCGTTGATCTTCTGGATGTCATATTGGTCCTGCGCATCGCATGATGCTAACATGATCTATTATCCAAGTACAGATATTCTGAACTTCTTTCAGCCTTTTGCAACTTCGCTTGGAGCATGCATGGATCATTTCCTGCGATCTATGGGTCGGATGGTACGATGCGGATGTCTTCCGATACGTCAGTCATCCAGCATGTTGGTGGTTGCTTCAAGCCACGACCGATCGCAAGATGACGTAGAAGACGCTTTTTCTTGCCATCCAGGCATGACTGCCCTTCGATCACCCAGCAATAGCTCCGCATGTTTCGAACATACGTTGCCCGCAGAATATCGACGAAACACTCGGTAACAATAATGAGATATACGTTACAACGATACGGAATCGTGTAGATTGGGTAGCCTGATCATGATTCCGTGGAGCTAGGTGACCAGATTAAATCACGACGAAAATCGTGAATAATAGCAAAGTATATCGGGTTATGCCGCTCCAGCGCTCCGTAAGAAACATGGCAACCGTGCACTGCGTTGCTTCAGTGTGTTCGTCTTGATCCGTGTGAGGATGACATGAAGTTTGATGAACTTCACTCGCGTTTCGAGCTTATCGATGACGAACCATCTGGACAGCTATGTCTAACGCTGGTTCAAGCAATTTTAGCGCTTAGGTGCAATATTGAATATATCGCTTCTCCGGCGAAAACTTCAATCGCGAGGCGTGAGCAGGCGCAGGCGCTTTATCCTATCCTGATGCTTTGCTACGAAAAAGGCTGTCAATTGAAAAAGGACTATCCGGATTGCCATTATTTGCAACTCCGCGTTGATATCCTTGTAAAAATGATAAGCGAGATGTCAGTCGACGAGTTAGGAAGCGAGGCAGAAGAGACGTTTATTCTCCCCCCGATTAACCCTGCTTTTGAAAATCCCCTGTCTCGAGAAAGGGGGAACAACAAGGAATGATTTTTTAATCGTAGTCGCGTGATCAGGGCGTACGGGACATAGGTATTGTCCGGAGTCCGCCATGCGCAGTTTCTACGTGTTGCCATTTCTCCTGTTCATGCACGTGCCAGCGCGAGGACAGCAATGCTCTGTGTCTATTCCGATTGAGTCCAGGAGCGACACCATAGGGCCGCCCCTGGAACACAATGATAAAGGTAGGACCGATGCAGTTGCCCACCTTGGGATCGCCGGGGCCAACATCGAAAAACTACCCGATCTCCACGGCTTCGAAGCTGGCATTGCCCATACCCGGAACGAACTCCTGGTCTTTTTCGCCCCGGAAAGCCACGCGATCGTGCTTAGCGGCACGCTGATCCCGGTACCCTACGACACCCTACGTTCCCTGGCCGGGTCGCGCGCCCACGATCTCGCACCGGTCGATGGCATCAGGGGAATGTTTGTTCGGGCAGATAACCGTTTTCAGGTCATCTATGCGACCCCGGATGGCAAGGCAGCAGTCGCTGCCCGCATGTGGGGCGCCACCGGACAGGATATCACGAAAGACCAGATCAGGGGCATTCCGGGAGCCGTCCCAGAAATCAGTATCTCTGGCGCTTCATCCGACGCTAACGAACAGTCCGGGCTCCAGGGTCTCTCGGGAGGCCTTATAGGGACACCTTCAGCGCCAGAAGTCATTATGTTCATAGACCCGCAATGTGTCTACTCGATGAAGGCGATGCATATCCTTCAGCCCGCAGTCGATGCCGGGAAAGTTCGCCTGAAAATAGTCCCGCTGTCATTGCTTGATTACGAGGATAATGGCGCTAGTACCGTCAATGCGAGAGCCATGCTGTCGCTTCCGGCAAACGAAATGGCACAAGCGTGGGTCAACGGTCGTCTAAACCCGGAATTGACTGCACCTGAACCGGATAGTGGGGAGAAGCTTGTCCGCAATACGGAGATTGCACGGCAGCTAGGGCTCACAGGGACCCCAACCTTCGTCTGGATGCACCGCAATGGCCGGATCGGCCGGATCGACGGCGTTCCCACCGATGTCGCCACGTTTCTCACCTCGGTCTCGCAATGAAGACACGACAGGACCAGACCGGCCCGCGACGTTTTTTTGCAAGAACGCGCAAGCTTGCCCGCCTGGTGATTGGCGATCCACGTACATTGGTCGCCTGGTCCGATGTGACGAGAAATGCCGCGCTGATTGAAGCCCTCGGGAAGGCATTACTAAAGCCTAAAGCCGGCATGCAGAACCCGCGGGCGCCAGACGGTACCCCTATTGATATCGCCGCGATTGCTGCCGAATATGGCGTCGAACCCCGCGTTGTCGCGATCTTACTCGATCAGAGACAACATGAGACATACAGGCGGGCGCTCGCTGCCAGTATGCTCGCCGTTGTTCTGGTTCTTGGCTGGACCGGAGAAATGCTCCTTTCCCACTGGAAGGGCAGCCAAATCCTTGCTGCGCTGGAGTTCGCGCCCTTCTGGACATTTCTGACACTCGTGGCGTTTCAGAACGCGTGGCTCAACTGGCAGATCCGCGAACGCCGCCTAGGTTCCGCTCGCCAATTTGTCGCCACCGCCGACAGCCTCATTCCCCGCAGGCCGTAAGCGCAAGTCCGTCTGCATTGCGCTGGTGAATAGACAGGATCGGCGGAGCACTCAGAACGTGCCGGGAGGCGCGTTCTTGTCGCCGCCCTGAGCGCCTGTTGCCCAAGAGGCGTGTTCATAATCCTCGCGCCCCGACATCGCCCGTGGATCATCAGGCCGGACGATCGTACCGGCGCGATCGTACGTGGGGGGTGTCCAGATTACGTGTGTCGATCCGTATGCAGCGTGCGGATCATAACGCGCATGCCTGGTTGGGGGAGCCTTTGGGCCATGCACATGGGCAGCGGATGACACGTTGCCAGCGCTGCATGCCGCAAGCCATGGGGAGAGGACAAGAGGCAGAATGAAATGTTTCACGAATGGTCTCCCGCGTAGAGGCGACCATCCTGACCAAAGATCTTGCGACTAGGGCTGCCGCTTTCTCCATTCATTTTCCATGGAAAGGTAGCCCCAAATCCGTCGTTCCATGTTCTCGGCTTTAGTCTTCAGCACTGTATGCTCATCGCTAAGTCGATGGTATTTGTCGTGGGCTGCCTCAAGATCGCACGCTAGGCGTTCCTCTCGGTCCCCAGCAGCCTTGAGTTGAGCTGCCTGCCGCGCAGTTGCTGCATCTGCAAGAGCGAGGGTGTCTTTCAGGTCTTTGATCTGAGCCTCCAGACCAGAAGCATATTCCCTGGATCTGAGCAGATGCTCCTCAAGTCTGTCAGATTCCGCGTTCTTCTGTCGCAGTAAACTTGTCATCTGCGAAAGCAGGTCAGCGAGTTCATCGGCTTCTGTCGGTCGCGCAGACCGTCGGCCGTAAAGCGCACGTTGTATGGAGTTTCCCAGCGTCTGTTCGTACTGGTGCGATGCACGTCCCAACATGAACGCTGCAGCCCCGCTCAGGCCACCATAGTTCGACATCTCAGTTCCTCCTGACCCTAAAGTCAGACGCTCTTTTTCATTGTTGTATCACTTATTAGAGCCCGAGCACCAGAAGATATGCCACCGTTGCCTTGTCCCGGCCCATTCTGATTATCTGCTTTATTTCCTGCCAGAGACTGCTGAATCGAGAGCAACGTGCCCGCCATACCGACAACGGCGGCGTCCCTGCTGAACTGGTCGATATCAACGCGATCCACGTCACCGAATCCGATCATGGCGGGAACCCGTTGGGGCAGGATCGAGATCATCCTGAATGAAATGAACGCCAAAGTGACATGAATCATGACAAAGAGGCTAACCAGAACAATCATGCCGAGGAAGTTGCTGACAATCCAACCGTTTGACAGCACCAGTCCGGCCGCAATGCCGAAACACATGTGGATCAGCCACGACACTGAATCAAATATAAAATATCCAAGGAAAAGCCCGAACAGCATCAGCACCGGCCGGAAGATGACATTGAACAGAAGGGCATAACCCTGTTTTGCATGACCGTGCAGCCCCTCCCCGTTCATGGTCATATGCGCGAGCATCCACAGAGGCGCTGCAATCACGGACTCACAGACCATGATGAACCATCCAGCCACGGCAAACATCCACATGACAAACGGGATCATCGGGATGACATAGGCGATAGTGAGGCCTGGCATAAGCATGGCGAAACAGCCGCCGATAATCGGCGCGCCAAAAAAGTGCATCAGCGCGTGCCCGGCCCCTGCCGCAACGGCACCTTCTGGATTCCCGCTCAGAAGCGACAGCACGCCGATACCAACGGTCCCGGCCGTAGAAGAAAGAACCGACGCAGTGCCCATCGTGAGAAGGGCAGTCGTGATCATCCAGTTTCCAAGTGACATGAGATTGCCAAACGGATCCGTCCAGTAGCCGTTCGTCCCGGACGGCTCGATAAATCCGGTTACGATCTGCAGGGCATAATCGTTCAGGTGCAGAGCGCGGAACAGCTGGTCGAGCACACCTGCACCGTCTCCACCCGGTATCGCGCCCGTGTACAGGTCCGCATTCCCGCCTGGCGCGGTCACGCCATCCTGCGTCGCAACCATGCTGTCGATGTTCTCCATAAAGGTGTCCGCAGACTGCACCAGGGGCGCAATGTCCGAGGCAAGATAGTTTCCGAGACCGGAATAGGATGGCGTAGTGATGGTTGGCGTTGCGGTCATGAGAGACAGGGTCTGGCCATTGAGGCGCGCGAATTCGAGATAGTAGGCTCCTGCGCCAGTCCACCCGAGATTATCCATCTGGTTGCTGGTGTTGACCGCATCTCCGTTCGTCGAAATCCCCCATTGGTGGAGCGCTAGCGTCTGATTGTTGACCGTGTCCTGAAGCTTCGAGCGCAGTTGTGCCGCCTGCGTCGTGAGACGCGACGCATAATCGTTGGTGGCATTGACGATGATGGTCATGAGTGGGGCCAGGGACGCTGTCGTTTTCGTCTGCCAGTAATTCTGCGCGACCTGCGCAACCTGGCTGCGAATGTCGCCAAGGATCACGGAATCAAGAACCTGTTTTTGCATACCCGCCTGGTCGACCTGGAAACCAGCCAGATTCACTGCGTCAGTATTGGGCGCCTGCAGACTTACGGCCCCGCAAACTGGTGTCCCGTCTCCTGCGCCGGCTGCCATATTGTAAGAATAGTTGATGATTCCCATCTTCCCGCCGGTCACGGACAGGACGGTCTGCCCGGTCGGGGCCGCAATCAGGTTCGTGTTATTCGCAGCAATGTTAATAATGGCCCGGCAGAACTCATTTTTCACAAGACCGGTCACAATCCCTTTTGTGCCGGGGATAAGGGGCTGTGCGATGACCTTGCCGTCTGGTCCGATTGCTTGCTTCGCCTTGTCATAGACGACCTTCGCCATACCGATGCCCCAAAGCGAGCCCTGCACGACAACGGCCTGCGCCGCATTGAAGCCGGTTGTCGGAAGCGGCCACATCAGGATGGCCGCAATCCCGATCCGCACGATCGACATGCTGGTCTGGTTGTTACCAAGGAGTTGCGCTGTTTCTGCACCCCGGTGGATGTTCATGAAGTAGATATAGCTTACGACCGCCATCGCAAATGCCATGACGAACCCGGAGAACCACCCGATCATGGTTCCTATGACGGTCGCCTCATTGCCGATGCTGGGCGCGCCCGTATCCTGGCCGAAAACCGGGAATACGGACCGGATGACCTGCGCCGCCCAGTCACTGCCCGGATCAAGCAGGTCCCATGTCACGTTATAGCCCGTGCTGCTGGCTGCATCTCCCGAACCGGTCGCAACAACCGTCTGCGCTGCCGCGGACACGGTAAGAGCCGACAGAAACAGAAGCGGCAGGATGGCAAATACAGGGCGACGAAAGGGCGTCATGGTTTGTCCTCCAGCAGCACAGTCACGGCGCAGGACTGGCGGTGGGACCGGGATTCATCCGCGTCATGAAATCCGTGACTGCAGTCACAGCCTTGTGCATCATCTCGCGGACCTTCTCGCTCATGTCTTCCAGCGCACTGGCCCCCTCTTTTTTTCCGGGCACTTCGGCAGCAGTCCTGCCGATCTCGGCATCGATCTGGGTGAAGCGCTGCGTCACACTGCCGGGCATTCCCATGCGCTGGCCTGTTGCCTCGGCGGCTTCCCTTCCCTTTCCGTAGGCTTCGAGCTTGCTGGTGACATTCTCCAGTTGCGCCGCAAATGCCTGGTTATTCTGTTTCTCCGTCACAAACTGGCTATGCAGATCCGCATACCGGCCACCGGCCTTCATCTCCGACAACACACCGGCAACACCGTCAGGGTCGCCCTTTCCTGCATCTGAAATCGCCGCCATGATGGAGGAAGCTGGCCGCTCCCTGAGGTCACGCAGGGCCTCCACCGCCTGCTTTCCCAGACGTTCGGTCGCCTCCAGGCTCTTTTCGTCACGCGCGTTGTGCAGCCGGGTGCTGAAATCGGCGGCCTTTTCCATCCACGATGATGCCGGGCTCGCAGGCTGGCTATCAATGCGCGAGGCAATCGCTTCTGCTAGGCGGGCAAAGCCGCCACCGCGAATAACCTTGACGTCCTCCTGATCCCTGGCCGCCCCGTTCGTTTCCCGTGTGTTCGCTGCCGCCTTTTCCTTTGTGCCGTTGCCATCCATCGTCGATCGGCTTTCCGGCGCGTCTTTTGCCGGACCTGTCTGTTTCTCTCGAAAGTCCTTCTGAGGATCCGTCGTATGGGTCTGTCCGGGTTGACTGCTGGCCGACTGCTCCGGTCCAGGCGGAGCGCCCTCCCCCGGCGACGCCATTCCACGGGTTTTGTCCGGCTGACCTTTCTCATCGTGCGCAGACCCGGCAGCATGGTCATGCCCTGGCGCTGGCTGATGCCCTGGTTCGGGAAAGACGGTCGCCCTCAGGTTCTCGATGGTGTGCGCGATGTCCGGGTGGTCCGGATCCTGACGTCCTTCAACCAGTTCGCTGGCAAGTGTCCGGATCGCGTTTACTTCTGGCTGCTGAAGGCGATGCGTTTCACGCATCATCGCAGCGACCACAGGTTCGTTCAGACCTGGGTAATGCGCCGCGCGCTCTGTCATCTCGGTGCGGAGAGGATGCTCCTTTTCAAGCGTCGGTCCCAAAAGGCGCTCTACATCCTGCACGGCGTATGCGACGCGCGTACGGAAGCCGGGATCATTATGGACGTCAGGCTCACGGGATTCCTGCCGCAGCCGATCATATGCAGCGGCCTGCCCGGGTGCCTGCTTCCTGTATTCGGACTGCACGCGATCAAGGGTTTTCAGCACATCCTCGATATCGCCGGTTTTCTGCTGGGCCTCAGACATGGCAAACCTCTAGGGATTGATCGTGGGGGAAGGCATCGGTGTCAGGCCGTCCTTGAAGGCGACCTCTTCTTCCTGCGCAACCCGGGCAGCTCCCATGGTCACGAGGTAGAGCCCGAGACGGTAGTTCTGCAGCGCAAGGTAATTGGACTGCGCCATCTCGGTGGCAACTTCGCGCATGACGGACGCGGGAGGCATTGCCTGGAGCGAGGCGTTCCAGCTTACGCTGGAGACCCTGCGATTGACTTCCAGCGCCATGGCCTGCAGCCATGACGCCTTGTCGAGCGGTGCGAGCCCCTCGGCCGTCATTTCGGCCTTCTGGTCCTGCGTCAGCGTGACGGACGGAACGCCAAGAGATGTGACGTAGCCCGTGACCCAGCGGGCAAGAGACATACGACTGTTGTACGACCGGCGCCGGGTTGCGGCTTCACGTCCCCGAAGGCTGGACAGCTGCTCGCCACGCAGGGCCGCCGGCGCTACCGGCTGGATGAGCGTGGTCGCATAATCATTGGCTGCATCCACTGCGCCATCCGCGGACAGGGTATCGGCGCCGAACAGGCTGGCGGCACGCTGGTCGGCGTTCGGCAGCCGGGACACGGAAGAGCAGAGCCCCTGCGCCACGTCGTCGGATGAACAGTAGCGCTTGAGGTGCAGGGACATGTTCGCATCCGTGCCCTGTGACTTGCCGTAATAGGAGGGAGTCCCCTGACCTGCCTCACCACGGGGATCGCTCACGGTCGCAATGGCATACACCGCGGATCGAGCCGCCTTGGACGCGGCCACGGTGGACTGCTGGGCATCAAGGCCCGCGCAGAATTCCGGATTCATCATATGCTCGTCCCGGATTCCGGTTTCCTGCTGACGCCGTAGAAATCCGGCCATCGCCGCGTCCTGGGCATCCATGAGTTGCGACTGGGCACCGACCTGGGCTTTCGCGTAATTGGCAACTTGCGTGAAACCCTTCGTCAGGAGAGACGCAACGGAATTCGGGTTTGCAAGGCTACTGAGATTTGAATCGATGCTGTCCGTCAGGTTTTTCGTCATCGTATTGAGGGCGTTGCCCGTGAACGCCTGGAGAAGCTTGATCGCTGCAACGACCGCAGCATCACTGAAAAGCGCGTATGCCGGACGCGGCGTGACTGCCAGCACGCAGACGCACGAAGCGGCACCAATGGCAACCATCTGCAGCCTGCGCATCAGAACACTCCGTCCACGAGATTGCTCAGGCTGTATCCGGTCGGAAGCTGGGGAGAGCCGTTGATATACAGGTCAGTCGTACCGCTCGACGTCCCCGCAATGGCGGTCGCAATTGGCGGACCACCACCACCGAAGCTCAGGCTCGGGCACATGAGTCCGCTACTCGAGCCAAAACCGAGCCCCAGGTTAACGCCTGACAGACTGAGTCCACATTGGGTCGACCCCATGGCGTTACCCCATGCCGCCTGTGCGGCCTGACAGACCTGGCCGCCTATCTGGCCCTCGACGGCCTGCAGGAGGGCTGCGGGGTCAAGGCCGTTCGTGATGAGATTCAGTCCGGTGCCGTTGAAAAAATTGCTCAGGCAGGACAGGCCGTTGACGCTATCCGGCTGCTTTTCATAGGCGTCGTTGGCCTGGACGCGTTCGTTTACGGCTGTTGCCGCCGCCTGGGTCAGGGCGGCGCAGCCGACGCTTCCCGTAGATGTCGTGGCACCAGAGGCGCCTGATGACGTGGTCTGCGCATGCCCCTGTATCGATACAAGAGCGGCAGCCACTGACAACAGGACACGGAAGCGCAGACGGATCATGCGGCCTCCTGACGTGTAGCCGGACGCGTCACAGCCTCCAGCAGGGCAATCCTTTGCGGAGCAAGAAGGCGATGAAGCGCCTGGCGCCTGCTTTCCGAGATCACGCCACGTCCAAAAGGGCTGTCCGGCGACAACAGGTCCCTGCGGCCGCGCAGATAGGGGATCAGCGCGTCAAGGGAGCTGACCAGATCAGGCCATTCATGCGGCGCAACACCAGCGAGGATGGCGTACCAGGCCGTCCTCGCTGTCATATCATTGTCCAACATCGCAATGACGTCCTTTCCGCCCCTGATGCGCCAGATCTCGCCGAGCGCATCCAGCGCAAGGGCGACATTGGGCATCGGGGAAGGAGGTCCGGATTTCCGGACGGATGAGGGCTTGTTCATGGAACCTTCCTCGGGTGGTTACGACGAAGGTGTCGGGCCATCATGCGACCGGTCAGCGAATTCGATGTCGGACCGCGACTTTATTATGGCCGACATCAATGACGTCGCCCGCCTGGGCTACCGTGGTCGCCAGAACCTTGTTCCATTCCCGGCCGCCCTGCCAGTCAACAGGAACGCTGGTGTCCACGTCCGCCGCGAACACGACGCGCACCCCATGCGGAACGATCTGGCGTACGGCGAAGCCAAGTGGAACCTGCTTTCCGTATCCACTGGCGATATGGAAATATCGACGGGCTGGAACATTGCCGGATGTTCGAGGATCCGTACCAGTACCCGGCAATACGCCCGGCCCTTCCTGACCAGCATCTCCCGGTGAGGGTAAGGTCTCCCCGCCGGTCGTCCCCGTTGAGGGCAACGTCAATGCCGGCCGGGGCGGAGTGTCCGGAGAGGTTGTCTGGACCAGATGAAACGCGGCAGGTGTGGCAGATATGGGGCCAGAGGCCAGCGCCATAACCACGGCAGGCATAACAGGCATATGAGTGTCTCCATCAAGCTCTCCTGACCAGAGCAGCGGCCTTTGCGACCTCAGACACCTTTTTTACGGGCTCCAACTCGACTATCATGACGTTCCGTCACGGCTGATCCGCTGTCAGGACGCGGCCAGTCGATATCTTCTGGATGTTGGAAGTTTCTTTTGCTGAGGAAAATGCCTGCCGTGAGAGTAAACGAAAATGTCCCATGACAATGGCAAGATGCAAGCCGAGGCTTTATTTGCATCCGGCCAATTATATAAAGACATCGGGGAAATCATTTATGACAGGCGGACGGCGCTTGACTGGACGCAGGTGCACCTCGCCAAACTGGCACGGTTGAATGTATCGGTCATACGGAGCATCGAAGCAGGTCGTCCGGTTTCCCTGGAAACATTATCGGCGCTGCTACGGGTATTTGAAATAGATCCGCGCGATATTCTTCCGCAAGGTGCACCAGAAGGTACATGGTTTGCCCATCTGGATCTGGCGGCATCCGCCACGCAGCTGAAAAAAACCATGAAGCAGTGTTCGGACTACAATCTGGCAATCCAGAAATTACGCGACATTATTGGCAATATTTCAAAGACGTTTAACCTGCCGGAAATACCGGCCAGATTGCCGATCGATCATTATTCACACAGTGTCGCCTTCACCTCGGGGGAACGGCAGGACCTCCTCGAGATATTTGGGCGCAGGATTCAGATCTTCAGGACGCTTCAGGGGGCAACAGCGAGCCAGATCGCCCATAAATCACACGTTTCCCTGACCAGCCTGAGCCTGATCGAAGCAGGACTCAGAAATCCAAGCCTTGAAACGGTTTATCGCATTGCCGAAGGACTGTCTGTCTCCGTTTATTACCTGATCCCGGGAATACATGACGACGCAGACCTTTTGCGTTCCCTGGACATGACCGCGTGGGCAATGTCCGCGCAATCACAACTCGAAGCCCTCGCTGATCTCGAGTCCATTATTGGTCACCTCGACGATATCGCAAACCACTGACCGGGTGCATGAAGGTATGGAGGCTGCCAGGAAAGGGGTCTCCTTTCTTATGGCAGGCACTATGCCTTGGACTGTCCATTCCAGGTGATGTGCCCCGGCTGATCACCAACGCGGACCGGAAACCGCGTCCGGAGTCATATTAGCGCGTTCTGCGCTATTTATTTCTTGACGGTTATATAACGCTTAAGAGATATTATTGCCAAAACACGCAGCCTATCCCGAAAACGCGATGACGAGGGCATACCGCCATGAAGTCAGCATCGTTCGGCCAGGTTATAAAACACGGTCTGTTTACATGGCTTCAGACCTATCCCACGCCAGAAATGACGCGCGCCCTCTATGCCAGGCTGTGCGACGAGGTCCTTGTAGCGACAATGCTTACCCTGACAGTGCAGGAGGTAAAGGAGTCAGTCGCGCAATGGGCCGACCGACCCCAGAATGTTTTTTATGAAGCGCCTGCACGCAGGGGAGCATGGACAAGGACCCAGTTGCTCATCCTTGGCCAACGCTGGCTCTGTGGTGATAAAACCGCCGACATAGCCGAGATGCTTGGCCGCTCGGCCGGGAGCGTGCGTGCAAAAAGAAAGCAGCTTGGCCTGCCACCGCGCATCAGGCTCTCAAAAATACAGGCGGAGACCATACTTGCCGAAAAGCGGAGCGCCATTCCCGCAGATCCCGAAGCTGTCCTGACATGGGAACAGGCCTCCCTGCTTCCTCATGAAGCCCGGCGGGGACGGACATGGCTTGTCAGGAACAGCCTCAACAAGCTGACCCTCACAGGACATAAGGGAGGAGACAAGGTACGGTGGCACGAGGCCGCCAACATTGAAATCGCATACCGCCATTTTGCATTTCAGAACCCGCGTGAAATTGCGCGGGACTTCCTTATTTCGGAAAGCGCGCTGAAATCCCAAAGCTGCTGGGAACAGCTTCCGCCACGACGCGGCGCCAAAGTGCCCTGGTTCATTCACGCGAGGGCCGAATATTATATCGGCGAACACCACTACATCCGGCGGGAATGCCTCTGCAAGAGCGGATGCTTTTTCTGGACCACCCGCAAGGGTGGTGACCGGGTCAGCAGACGATACCGCCGCAGCATTGCCGCCACGCATGGCATTGCCGCCTGAGTAGTAGCGGGAACCGTCAAAGAAAAAACGTGCCGGTCGCAAGATAGACTTCCAGCCTGCTCTCATCACCGTCGGGAAATGAGAGTAGAGTGATGACCACCTTTTTTCATGCCCCCGTAAGGGAGGCGCGCCATGCGGCTGTTTAATTCCGCAGTAACCAGGCGGCTTACCGACCCCGACTTTCAGGGGATTGTTGTAGACAGATCACTGCTGCTCAACATCGCACTGGCGGGCGTGGTCATCGTGTTCGCGGCGCACGACGCCTATATCCGTGCACACCCGCCCACACCCCTCTATTTCTACGTTGACGGCCAGAATGCTCCCCGACCGGCCGTGGCCCTCACCAGTCCGGTACTTGGCCAGGATCAGCTTCTCGGCTGGGCCGTCAAATGGGCGATCGCACCCTACAACATCAACTATCGTGATTTTCCAACCCAGATGAACACCGCGGGCGCTCACTACACGCTCAACGGATGGAACACCTTTGCAAAGTCTTTCATTACGCAGGGGAATCTGGCGAAACTCAGGGATGCAAAACTGCTCTGTTATGCGCAGCCGACACGGGCCGCGACCGTACGCGCCGAGACAGTCGTGCAGGGACACGCGCGCTACGTAATACAGTTTCCTTTCATCCAGACCTGCGAAAACGTGAACCAGCAGAACACGCAAATGCTGATGGCAACCGTGACGATTGATCGCGTGGAGGACCTGGATCACCCGGATGGACTGGCCATCGAACAGCTTGTCGTCTCGTCGGGGAGGGAGTGACAACCGTGCGAATTCTTTCTCTCTTTCCGCTGACCCTGTCCATCCTGCCACTTGCGGCACTCGCACAGCAGCCATCACAGCCCGGGCCTGCGGCAACGACACCTGCAGACGATCAGGATCAGGCAGCCGAAGGTGAGGCCGAGCATGAGGCCATTCCTTTCACCCCCGAAGAAATCCTTCGGCTGGGGGAACGCCTGAAGGACGTGCGTCGTGCCACGGAGCAGGTCGGTACGGAATTCGCGACCCCTAATGCGCGCCCTGCGATCCGTGTCTCCTTTGCGCCTGGTCAGCAGACAAGCCTGATCTTTACGACAAAAGGCTATCCGACCGCATTGTCCTTCGTGGACAGCACGGGACAGCCCTGGCCGATCGCATGGAATACGTCTGGCAATTCCGCCAACCCGGACGGCAGCACGAACTGTGCTTCCGGCAAAAGCGGCGCGTCGGCCGGGAATCCTGCGGTTGAGACAACGGGTTTCTATACCTGCGTCCCGTTCAAGGGCTCCAATACCATCAATATCGAACCGATGTCGCTCCAGCCCAGAGGTGGACTGCTCGTAACGCTTCAGAACGCGCCAAAGCCGGTCTCCTTCCTGCTGATCGCGGGACGTGGATCCTACGATGACAACCTGACCGTTCGCATGTCCGAGGGAGGGCCCAATGCCCGGGAGCCGGTCGACAGCCGCCCCGGAGTGCCCGCGACAGGCGAGCCCTACATGAACGCCATGCTAAGCGGCATTCCACCAGCGTCAGCCGTTCCGCTGGCCGTCGAGGGTATTTCACCCGATGACGTACGCGCCTGGCGGATTGGAAACGAGGTCTATCTTCGCACGCGCCTTCATCTCATGACGCCCTCCTCGGACAGCATGGAGCAGGGTGAAGGGGGATACACGCTCTATGCCTTCCATGAGTCCCCCGTTGTCCTTCTCTCCGATGCGGGACGGACGGTCTCGGCCCATATCAGGGACGCACAGTGATGAAACCCAGGTTCAACCAGCTGCTCAGTGATGCGTCGCGGGGCGGAAACCGGCGTCTGCTCGCAATCCTTGGGAGTATAGGCACCGTTCTTGGTGTCACGCTGCTCATCTCCACCATCCACCGTAAGGAGCTTCCACGCTCGGACCCCGGCAGGCCGCCCGCCGCCAACCCCCTGCCCGGCGGCCTGAATTCCAATCCGCGCCAGCAGGAACTCCGCGAAGATCAGATCCGCGACGAGGCAGGTCGGGCACAGACTGCGGGACAGTCGTATTCACCCGATATTGCACCGGGCACGCCCGCCCATCCCGACGACAAGCTTCCCCCGCCCCCAGTCGCCCAGGAGGTCGGGGCGGACGTCAACCCGGCGCTGGCCAAGGCCGCCGCAGCGCCAGCCCCGCACGCGCCTGAGGTCGTGCCAAGCGTTCCCGTCGTACCAGTGCAGACGGATGCAGCCTTCCGTGCAGCCATGCCACGTGACCCACAGCTCCAGAAAGACGCCATCACCGCATACAGACATGCGATCATGGATCTCGCGGGCCGTCTTGATGGACGCTTTCCTGTCACAAATGTCCTGTATGAAAAGACGGAAATCGGAAGGGAACAGACAAAAAAACCGGTGGTCTCCCCTTCAATAACTTCGGCCGCGACAGCAAATTCCCAGACGGCCCTCTCCCGCGTCCTTGTTCCTGCCGGGCGGGGGATTTACGCCCATACGGTTTCAGCAACCAACAGCGATCTCGGGGGAGAAATCATCCTGGAAGCTGATTCAGGTCCACTCGCTGGCGACAGGATGAAAGCATCCGTCAGAAGGGCCGGGGGACATCTGAACAGGCTGGTTGTCCGCGTTGATCAGGTCTTCCATAAGAATGATCCGACCCCGATCCAGGTCGAAGGTATGGTGGTTGCGCCGGACACCATGGAAGCTGCGGTGGCCTCAAGCGTTGACCAGCTATACGTCGAGCGCTTTGTTCTTCCCGCCGCAGCCGCCTTTGTCCAAGGGCTCGGGCAGGCGATCGAGATGACGTCGAACACGACCGGTTCGATCGGAGCCCTCGGCAACGTCAACTACGTCCAGTCACTGAATTTCCCGCAACAACTGGGCGTGGCGGCCGGTGCAGCGGCCTCGCAGGTCAACAGCGCGCTCATGCAGCAGATGCCGACCCAGCCGCGCGTAAATCTTGCCGCTCAGGTCAGTGTTGGCGTGATCTTCATGTCGGACGTCGTCATGAAGAAGTAAGTTTTCGGGCACCGGTCGCATGATATCGGCGAATTCTGCACTCTCTACCAGAAGGCAGCATTCACCATGACCTCAGCCGCAACCGCAACGACGTCCCGGGATCCGTTCAGCGCGGATCGCGGCATTGAACCTGTTCCGTTTCGCAAGCTGGGCACGACGCCCGAGCCTGACCCTTCGCCTGAACCGGACACAATTGCCGAGCCTCTCTCTCCTCACCCGCAACCTGTGACAGCAGCACCTGACAGAAACCGACCCGTTCCACATGCAATAGCCCTTTTCAGGGCGCTTCCGCGCCGCAGGCAGGTCATCATCGCGGGTACTGCCGTCGGCAGTCTGCTCTCCCTCTTCCTCGTGATGGGCATAACAAAGAGGCAGGCGTCTCCCGTGGGCCAGGAAGTCGGAATGATTTCCGCCCCGCTACCAGCAGGCCCCAAAGCGTCTCCAGCGCCAGGGCACTCACCTACATCATTGCCATCACCCCCGGCACCTCAGGTCTCAGCTACAGATGAGGATCTCAAGGCACTCCTTGCGATGAAAAAGCCGCCCCATCCCGCCGACCCAATACCGGCAACTCCGTCGGCTGAGAACACGCCTACGCAGAGACACGATATCGGCATCGAAACGGCCGTTCCAACCGACGATGCGGTCCAGAAAGCAACCCGGCTGCAAGCGGCTCCCATGACATCGGACGACCAGTTGCAGGTGCTGCAGCTTGTAACGGAAGAAGCAGCACTGGTGCAGCGGACCCGCAGCGACATCGCAGCGCTCCGGCAGGATCTTGACCGGCTGCGTATCGCAGATACGGCAAAGGCTTCGGATCTCAACCGCCGGATGTCGCTCCTCGAAGCGAAACGAGCCGTGGCCGACGCCGAAGCACCCCCGTCAGATGGACCGGCCGCCACACGCGCCGCGGCCGACAAGGCACGGGCAGCTCTGGAAGCGGCGGCGGCCGAGCCGCAGCCAGCACCAACGCCGCCGCAATCTCCAGCGTCCCGGACAGCGAAAATGCGCCAGATGCCTCCTGCTCCGCCCCCGACATGGACGCCGCACTACCGGATACTTGCCGCATCTCCCCAGCTTGCCATGGTGCAGGACGACGCTGCGCCGGCCGGACAACCGCCGCAGTCCGAAATCGAAATCGGCACCGATCTCCGCGGATATGGTCGAGTGCGCGCCATCTCTCAACGCGGCACGATGTGGGTGATCCAGGCTGAACGCGGCATCATCCAGTAAGGCAAGGACACATCGACGTGCAAGGTCTGGTCAACCTCGTCAACGATCTCGCTCTCGCCATGGCCTGGCTGCTGCCAATGGCCTGCTATATTGCAGCGTGGATTGCCTTCCTGACCGGGGCATGGGGATTATGGCAGCAGCGCCAGCCCCAGAACCCGTTCGTCGGCCGTCCCTGGGTGCCCTGGATCGGGATTGTCCTGTCCGGCGTCTTTGCCACTTTTGACAGGATACTCACAAAATCCACCACCTCTGCCGGTCTCGATACGCAGGTTGCGCTGGGAGCTTCTGTCACCGGCTACACGGAAGCGACGACGGGAAGCGTCATTTCCGGGACTGGCCCAGAGGATGCCATCCTGTCAATCGTCAGTGATTTCGCCCTGTTCTTCGAAATGTTCGGCGCCTGGGCGGCGTTCATGGCGGTCGTTGCGTGGAACGCGTCAGCGACCGGAAAAACAAACCGCTCAAAACTCAGTTGCCTCATCCAGTTCGTTTTCGGCGTGATCCTCCTCAATCCCGTCAAGGAAGCAACCTGGATCCTGAACCACTGGACAACGTCCGGCTAGGTCCTGTCCGCAAAGAAAGCGTTCGAAGTCGCATGTTGCCGACAGAACAATGATTTGGGGGACATGATCCCTCTTTCAACGGAGCCCTCGACCATGAACCTCTCTCGCACAGGCACCACCAGCGCGGCGCGACTGACGCGTCTGGTGACACAACGGGCCGGATACAGACAGCGTGCCGTCACGGCACTTGGCACATTGGCCGTCCCGATCCTCATTGCCAGCCATGCGCTGGCCCAATCCGCAACCGGCAGCGCAAACGGTATCGGGGCCCAGATGCAGGCCACCGCCCAGGAGGGACTGACAGCGGGCGGCTTTGTCGCTGCTGCATGCATGTATGTCGCTGCCTTCATCTGCTTCATCGGCGGCGTATGGGCGGCCTGGCAGAGCCGCAACGAACAGAACCGTTCGCCCGGAAAGGTCGGTATGGCAATCGCCGGCATCGTGCTGTGCGGTCTTTTCGCAACGGGTCCGCAGTGGATCAACAAGGCTGCCAACACCGCGTCCGGTGGCTCGGCAACCGTTGGTACGCAGGCTCAGGCCTATCAATTCACGAGCGGCGGCTAGGAACCCGATCGCAATGGCCCGTCTCACACAGTCTTTCCGGCTGCTGCCGCGCCCATGGGATCCGTCAGCGCCAGACGCCGGGGAGATGGGTGAGCCGGGCCTTTTCACATGTGCCTGCTGCGGCCTGATAACGCCTGGTCGCAGGTTTCCATGGCATGGTGACGGACCCGGGCCTGTCTGCGCCTTATGCAACATCCTGCAGGATCCGACCCGTCCGGCCATTGAACGCGAAGCCGTCCTGATATGGTGGCCGAAACTGCCGCAGGCCCGCATCATGACCCTGACCCGCTGCGCGCATCAAGCCCTCATGCAGACGCTCGGCAATGGGCCAAACGGACAGGATGTCGTCTGGCATCGTGCAATGGACGCGATCGCGTCAGGGTCGGACACCGCGATGATGCCTGCGCAATGCAAAAGCGCTCTCGCTGTGCTCCGCGCTCTGCACGCGCGAACGACCGAAGCCCGGCGGCGGCTGGAGACAACCTCTCCCCGACTGCTGGCGACTGCCCTGCTGATGGCGAACCGGGCTGACCCGCAGATCAATGAAAGCGCGACCGCCCTGATGGACGGCATCCGGCTCTTCCCCCTGGGCCGTCTCCATAACGGCCCCACCGACATCTACCCGGCGCTTGTCAGGGAATGGCTTGATGCCGATCCCCAACCGGTCATGACGTGACAGGATCATATCAATGGGCGGTATTCTTTCCAGTCTGCTGGCCGGCATCAGCCTCGGGCTGCGCCAGCCCCTTGCCTCATTCTGCGATGTGGAAAGTACGCACGGGGACCATCTCATCACCAAACGCGGTGAATATGTCTCCGTACTGCGCATCAATGGCCTGCGTCGCATGTGCACGCGGCAGGAAGTGGAAGCGCTCGCCGAGCAGCAGCGTATAGAATTGCAGGGTCTCCTTGAAGAACGTGGCCATGCCATTGTGGGATGGTATATTTCCGATCCCGAGCGCTCAGGTATCGAGATTGACCGCCTGAGTCTCAATGGTTGCCGGTCCATAGCCAGACAGATCGGAGCGGACCTTTCGGACGTCATCGAAGAGAGGCGCCGACGCTGGCCAAACGTCATGCGCTGGGAGACCACTTGCTATGTCCTGTGGACCCGGCCCAGCGTGCTGACACGTGAGGACCGCAAACAGGTGGCAGAGGAGCGCCGGACCCTTGCCTCCCAATTTCCTCGCGTGGGCAATACCCAACGTTTTGCCCTGCGCTCCGATATCATGGCGGCCCGCCATGAATCGTTCATTTCACGCGTCCAGGCCGCCTTGCAGGGGTTCGACATTTCCTGCGAATTCCTCGGTCCACATCAGGCATTGCAGGTCGCGCGCGAAGCGACCTATCGTGAAACGGCGGGCTCCGCCTGGAAACCGACCTTGTTGGGTGACCGGGTAATGCCACGGCTTCCGGACGATCTGGATGACCCGCAGCCACATCCGCAGGGCCTGCTCTGGCCAGCGATCCGGGACCAGATCTTCAATGCCGACGCCGAAACGAAAGGCGGACAGCTCGTGACCGTGGGGGATTATACATACGCCCCGGTCGACATGACGATTGGCCCAGAGGATCCGCGCCCGTTTTCCGAACTCTCCAGCGTGCTTGGCCGCAAGAGACTGCCGTGGCGCAGCGCCATGATCCTGGAGGGTGGCGGCCGCGCCGCCTTCGGCTTCAAGGAAGCCGGAGCCGGGTTTCTGGCGATGTTTCCCGGAAATAGCGACATTCGACGGGCGTTTGCCGCACTCAAGCTGGAGCGCCAGAAAAACAACCATAATTCCGTGCGGATGCGCATGACCGCCACAACCTGGGCTCCGGTTGGAGCAGAGGCGAAGCTGCGACGGCAGGCGTCGGACCTCTCCCAGGCAATTGATGCGTGGGGCAACAGCAAGACAACGCGGATCTCTGGCGATCCGCTGGAGGCGGCCATGGGTTCTGTCCCTGCCCTGGCGCTCGGTTCGACTGCGACCTCATCGCTCGCTCTTGTCGGTGACGCGTTCTCCATGATGCCGTGGGCACGCAGTGCGTCACCGTGGCAGAGGGGATCCATTCTCTTCCGCAAACCCGATGGTTCAATCTGGCCCTATGATCCGACCGGGGGCGGGCTACGCCCATCCGTCGTAGACATTATCATCGCCCCGCCTGGCGGCGGAAAATCCGTTCTGGCCAATACCATTCTGCTGGGCTTGATCCTCAGCAGCGCCGCGATCAGCAGCCACGGCACGAAGCTCCCCTATATCGGCAAGCTCGATATCGGGCCGTCCTCGCGCGGACTGATCGAGATGCTGCGCAACGCGCTTGGCCCCGAACGCCAGCACGAGGCGGTTTACGTCAAGATGCAGGCAATCCCGGGCTTCGAGGTCAATGTCTTCGATACCCAGGTCGGACTGGAATATCCTCTGCCACTCGAGCGCGTTTTCCTGCAGAATTTCATCTCGCTCCTTGCTACGCCGCTGGATGGCAGGCCGTGGGAGGGCATGGACCATCTGGTAGAGGACGTGATTGATGAAGCCTACCGCCTCTGTACCGGGGTGCAGGGGGGCACGCCCAAAATCTACACTCCGGGGATCGAGCCCGACGTCGATGCCGCAATAACATCGCTGGGCATCAGCCTGCCCCACCATGCGGGAGAGGACGATCCGACATGGTGGCGGGATGTCGTCGATGCCCTTGTCAATCTCAGGGAATACCGCCTTGCAGGTTTTGCCCAGCGCCATGCAGTACCGGTCCTGCAGGATCTGCTGATTGCGGCCCGCAGCCCGGAAATCGAAAAACGCTATTCCAAGATCACCCTGGAAACTGGAGAAAGCCTGATCGACACGTTTGATCGCTACATCATGAACGTGATCAAGAATTTTCCCATGCTGGCGTCCCCGACAAGGCTGGATATGGGGGACGCGCGCGTGATCGTTCTCGATCTTGCCGAGGTGGCACCATCCGGCTCTCCCGCGGCCAACCGCCAGACAGCGCTCATGTATATGCTTGGCCGCCATATCCTGGCCCGGAATTTCTTTCTCCATCCCGATTATGCCGACGACCCGCATATGCCCCCGTCCATGCGGGACTATCATCTCGCCCGCTTCACTGAGATGTATGAAACGACGAAGCGTGTCGACTTCGATGAGTGGCACCGTACCGAACCAGCGCCCCAGGTAGACAAGCAGGCTGTCCGCGACGGCCGCGAGGGGCGCAAGCACAACGTCCAACTCGCCTTCATTTCACAGAACCATACCGATTTCAGCGAGGACCTTTACAAGATATCAACCGCCCGATGGGTCCTCAAATGCGGTGATCAGGAGACGGCAGACAGCCTTATCCGACGCTTTAAGCTGTCCGATGCCAGCGCCTATGTGATCCGCAACGCACTGCCGGGACCGGGAAAGAATGGTGCGCCATTCTTCGTGGACATGTCGGCCGGAGAAGCAAAGTATGAACAGCTTCTGGTGAACGTCCTGGGGCCAATCGAACTCTGGTCTTTCTCGACGACGCCTGGCGACACGGCGCTCCGTTCGCGCCTTTACAAACGGATCCACTTTGCCCGAGCCCTGCGGATGCTCGCCACCGTATTTCCCTCGGGAACAGCAAACAGCGAGATCGAACGCAGAAAAAGCGAGCGCATGAATGTTTTCGGTCTCGCGACCGATGAAGCGTTTGCCGGCGTTCTGGATGAACTGGCGGATGAGATCGTGGAAGGTAGAGGCGTGGCCGCAGGATTGTATGAAACCCTGCGCGCCATTGATGAACAATCGGAACTCGAATTTACCATTGGGTAGAAGGTGACCGATATTTTCCTGACGGCCTCACATCCCGATCATTGCGGACACAATGATGTTGACCATGCTGTTCGATCAATAGCGCGGCGACGTCTGGCAGGGATAGATTCGACAAATTTATGTGTCGTATCTGGCATATTATACGATATTATCAGTCATATGTGACTATCAGATCGTTAGCGCGATCCCGATCTGATCGTTTATGAAGGCGGCTTCATAATGACGCGCCATCGCCCCGGAAACACCAACCTCTCGCAGAACAGGCCTCCACTCATCCGAAATTCGCCGCGCTGTCACGCGGATCATCTGCCGGGCCTCAGCAGGGGTAATTTCGAAGAATTCACACGCCTCCAGTGCCAGACGGATGGACCGATCATGCGGACCGCCCTCCAGTATCGCCGTTTCCAGATGCGGGTTACGGTCGGGTGCTGGATTCACATCGAAAACGGGGGATAACCGCCAGTGTCCAGCGCCCACATAGAGAAATCCGTGATTTTTCAGATGATCGTCCTTATTTGACACGAGAATAGTATAAACCAGACGCAGGAAGAGTTCGCGGAACTCTGCCTGGGGATCGGCGGCATAGGTCCGGATAAAATCGACAATCTCCGTATAGGAACCCAGTTCCGTTCCGGTTTTCCCCAGAGCAGTCCTCGCCGAAATATAAGGAATCCGGCCAGCCCCACGCCGATCAAACCGCTGGATCAGAGCCACAGGAAACGGCGTTTCAGCCAGTTCCAGCCTGACCTCTGGCGTCCGGATTCCGCATGCTCTTGCCAGACGAAGCGTGGCAACTTCAATACGTTCTATTGGCCACTGGTCGTGAACCGAGGTAAATTTTGCAAGCCAGAGCACATCGCCGTCCCGAACATTGGCCTTCGGTCGCGCCCCACCCGAACCACCTGCACCAGCGAGCGCCTGCATATCCCTTTCGGATATGTCCTTGCCCTGTTCATATGCCCGCGCGATAGCCGTAATAGCGGCAAGATCGACCAGACGCGGTATGGTGTCATCGGCGCCGCCACGAATGATTTCTCCGTTATCATCGGCGAAACGAAGCGCACCCTGCCGACATACGTCATCCGACAGTGTGAGATATTCAAACTCGGAAAGCCCATTACCGTAGGCACGCTCGAGAAGCCTGCGCCCCCAACTGTCGGGCGCAGCATCAGCAAAGACACCCGCAAGGGCATCGCGCACGTTCCTTGGCTGGCCAGCCGCATGAAACGGCCCAGAGCCAAGGGGAAAGGTTGGCTGGATGGCAAAGGCCCGAGAATTCTCGACCCAGGCCGGATCATAAGTGAAGGTCGAAAACTGCCGTGGACCTGCCTGCGTAAAACGCAGTTGACCCACGGGAGTCAGGCTGTCGCCAAGAACGACATGGGCGCTGAAATCAGGCATCAGAACGAAGCACCGTCCATATCAATAACATCCGCTCCCCCATGCGTGGCCTTATCCTTATCCTGCTGCCTGCGTAACGTGGTCGCAGAAGACCGGCCTCGACGAGGCTGACGTTCAGCAGCCAACGCCAGTCCCAGATCATCCTTGCGGATATCAATCAGGTCGGCCAACCGGTCCAGAAGACCAAGCACGACCAGCACGTCGGCCAGAGTGCCGATCCCCACACCCGGGTCTCCCTTTTCCAGGCGCGCGATGGAACTTGCTGACGTGCCGGCACGAGCGGCCAGGTCGGCTATCGCTATGCCGCGCCGCAGGCGCGCGCCACGAAGGTCACGCCCCAGTCGCTCAAGAGCCGCACGGGATTTTGGTGAGCCCATTACTATCACTCATATTTGGCATATAAAGTGCCTTATAGCATCATATATGGAATTCTGTAAACTCCACAGCCTCTGCCCTTCACAACACGTTCCTGGCAGGAACTGGCACGTCGCGTAGAAAGCGTTGGGCAGGCCGCCTGATTTCCAAGGGCGGTTTCTGGTCGCAGGGCGATCATCACCCTATAAGTCTATTTTCCACCTTGAGGTCATGATGCCTGTTCCGCCAATCGATCCCTTCCACGCGCTGTCCATCAGCGCACTGGCGCATGAACTGGCCGCGCAGGGGCGCAGCATCATTCAAATGGAATTTGGCCAGCCTTCCACCGGCGCGCCAAGCGCAGCGATCGAACGCGCCCAGCACATACTGGCGACAGACCCCATGGGCTATTGGGAAAGCCAGCCCCTGAAGGAACGGATCGCCCTGCACTATTACGAAACATATGGCGTTTCGCTCCGGCCTGAACAGATTATCCTGACCTGTGGCGCATCACCCGCGCTGGTTCTGGCGCTAATGACCAGTTTTGTGCCCGGCGCGCATGTAGCCATGGCGCGACCGGGTTATGTGGCCTACCGCAATGTCGTGCGCTCGCTCCATATGAAACCGGTTGAAATTCCATGTGGGGAAAAAGAACGCTTCCAGTTGACCCCCGACGCCATTGCCGCGCTTGAACCTGCTCCCGACGGGTTGATCCTGGCCAGTCCCGCCAACCCCACCGGTACCATCCTGTCTCCTGATGAAATACGGCGCATTGTTGACGTCTGTCGCGCGCACGGGATCTGCATCATATCGGATGAAATCTATCACGGCCTGAGTTTTGGCGAACGCGCGCACAGTATTCTGGAATATGATCCCAATGCGCTGGTGGTAAACAGTTTTTCCAAATACTTCAGCATGGCGCCGTGGCGGCTGGGGTGGCTGGTTGTCCCGCCAGCAAAGGTGGAAGCCGCCCGCGCGCGGATGGGTAACCTGTTCCTGCCGCCCGCCGCCCTCAGCCAGCACGCGGCCCTTGCCGCCTTCGACTGCCGCGATGAGCTTGAAGGGCATATGGAAACCTACCGGCGCAATCGTGACCTGCTGCTGCGTGCCCTGCCCGAAATGGGGCTGCGCCATATCGCGCCACCAGATGGAGCGTTCTATATCTATGCCGATATCCGGCACCTGACGGATGACAGCATGGCGTTTTGCAAGCGCCTGTTGCTGGATACGGGTGTTACGACAGCACCGGGCATTGATTTCGACCCCATAGACGGGAAATACTTCATCCGTTTCAGCTTTGCGGTCGCAACGGACCAGATTGAAGAAGCCATCCGCCGCATGGTCCCATGGTTTCGTCACCAGAAGGACCGCTTACCCGTCAATGCAGTGATTTAAAGGGGGATATACGTCTGGAGCGCGTATAGTTGTGTTTCTGATCAGGAGACATGCGAATACGCACTTACCGCGACCCACTACTACGGACCATGCAGGTAGTTTCTTCCAACTTAAGTTCTGCGGCACACGTCTTGATTATAGTCAACCCCTGCTGCATGCCTTGCCCAGATCAATACATTCATACCAAACCATTACCTGCCTGCGATATTACTACCTCAAGCCACTGCTGGAACTGAAATGCGAGGTGGCAAAACTATGCTTCAGCACGATCCCGTTACTCAACACAACAGTCAGCATCTTGCTTTTGTTATTTGATCTTTCTCCAAGCATGCCAAGTCCGACTACGTCCTGCGCTATTGAAAGACCATCCTCCCTGCCGGACGTAAAACTATAAATCCAGACCTCATAACCATCTTCATAGGTTTTCTGCCCCGGTTCACCGTAAATCTGACGCACCTGGGATGAAGTTGTCACACCATCATGAATATTCTGATCAACTTCCGCGATGGTTGTTTTTTTTATGGAAGCATCACCCGTGGACGAACAGGCACTCGTGCCTGCAATGATCGCCATCACGATGGCCGTTCTGATGATCTTCATCCTGCACTCTACCCTCTCGGCTACATATCATCGACATACCTCATTGTGTCCCATCGATACAGATTGTTCAGCGCACATCAGATGCTTGGTAGGACTGTCAGCAACATGGATGGCTGCCGGTGATCCCCTCACGTTCAGAGCCGAAAACAGAAAAGGGTTGCTCCTGTCCCACGCAATTCTGCGCGTCAATCCGGCGACAGCATACCCCAAAAGAGGACACGAATCCGCTCTCGGGGCCTGCATGAAAGAAAAAGCAACGCAGCCAATTTTTGCTGCAGCAGTCGCAAGATGATCTTCGAAGCTTCTTCCGTTATCCGGAGAAGCTCATGAAACATTCTCTGCTCATTTTTCTTTTGCCCATGGCGCTCAACGCCTGTGCGCAGAGCCTGTCGTCACCTTCTCCCATTGCGACGACCGGCATGGCCAATCCTGAACTGGCCTTGCAGCGGTCAATAGCAGAGACCACGACTGATCTTCGGGAACTTGGCAGCATCCGCCCGTCTCCGGTCGTGGCATCTGCCAACCAACCCCCGCTCCCCGATGACCTGACCCGCCGGATCTGGTTCGTGTGGGACGGCCCGCTGGGCAAGGCCGTCGCAAAACTCGGCCAGGAGATTGGCTATAGCGTGATTGTCACCGGCCATCCCCGATCAATGCGCGTCGCGACCAACAGTGTTGCCGCCGTGGTGGATATCCTTCGGACATTGGGCGATCAGGCCGGAGATCAGGCCATGGTCTCGGTAGACCCGCTTCACCACGCGATAACGGTGGCCTGGCATGCGTAAGATGGCGCTCTTTCTATCTTCGGCCATCGTCGTGACGGCCGCAGGCAGCCCGACCCATGCGGCGTCTGTCTCCACGGGGAAGGTTGTCATTGAGGAGGGGCAGCACGTCCGGCTACCGACATCGTCTCCATCCCCACCACCGGCCCGCAGCGGCACATTGGTCCCGGAGCCACAGCCGCCCCAGCCGGGTGCGGATCAGGTGGACGGGGCTGACCCCGCCCTTGCCAATCCCATCAATAAACCGGTGACAGGGGCCTCAACGCTCGACGAGGTAGTCGGCGGCGAAGCGCCTCCCTCTCTTGAGGCCCTTCAGAACACCCGCCCCAATGACGAGCCAGGCGATGACCTGAAACCCGGTCGAAGCACCCAGCTTCGGGAAGCCGCGCATATTTACGGCGCGCAGGGCGGTCTGGCCGCCCGGGCATTCGCCATCAACGAGATGCTGCGGCGCCATGAGGAGACACTCGACGCCACTTATGATTTCCGGTCGATCGTGCTTCCGATCGGGAGCGGCCAGACCCTCATGCAGCCCCCCATCGTCACCGAGGCACAGATGGCCTTTGCGCTCAATGACACCGGCCAGGTGGCGCACGAGACAGAATGTGTTTTCGAGATCACCCGGGAGGCACAACTGACATCCGCGCCCCCGGACTGGCGCACGTATCTCGTCCGGACATGGGGCAAACCGCATCACCCGGTGGCCGCGGCCCTGCCCCGCACAAAGGCGGAAGTGTCACACTGGAACCAGTGGGTGGCCGAAGGCTGGGCAGATGGAGAGAAGCAGGCGACCGAGATCTTCCTCTCCGATCTGTCGCGCCTGCAGCGCGACATTACCGGCATGGCCCGCTACCGGGTGCTGCTGAACGCCGGGCGCGTCGAAGAACCGCGCGTCGTGTTCGAGCACCAGGACGCCGTGGGAGGAGGAGACACCCTCCACCTCAATGACCGCACGATCCGGATCGCGAGCCAGCCGGGGCTTCAGGGCCACGTCCGGCGCGGAAGCGATTACGGTTATCCGGAGCATTGCCGATGAATATCACCATCCCCGTCACGACCGACGAACCCTGGCCGGATGAAGGCAGGAAAGCGTTTGCCTGGGTCGAGGAACGACGGCGTAACGCGCCGGGACTGGACTCCCTCCTTCGCTGGGCGCATGGCCTCGGCGCCTCGCGCATCGACATCAAGACCGGCCATCCGGTCACGATCAAGGTGCACGGCGTGATCCGCTACGCCACATGTAAAGCGACGGACTCCCTCGCGCTGGCGGATATCGTCGGCCATGTCTATGCCTCTGACGGGATGGCCATGCTTGGTGTCGGCCATATCCTCGATACGGCCTACAGCGTGGCACTGGACCGCAAGGTCAATCTGCGTTTCCGGATCAATCTTTCACCCATTTCGGTCAAGCGGGGCAGCGGCGTCCACGTCGTCATGCGTCCAATCCCCGCGCGCCCCGCAAGCCTTGACCAGCAGATGGTCGAACAGGAAATCCGGGACACGAACAGGCTCAAAAGCGGCATGGTCCTGTTTGGCGGGGCAACCGGTTCCGGAAAGACCACGTTGCAATTCGGGCTCGCCATCGAAAAACTGATGGACCCGACCGTATACTGCGACATGGCAACCGGCGAGGAGCCCATCGAGTTCCTGCTGGACGACCTGCGTCCGCCTTCAGGATCGCGGATCAGCCAGACGGAGATCCGCCCCCCTACCCTGACTTTTCCCACCTTCACCCGCAGCCTGACACGCCGCGAGATGAGCGATGGCATCATCACGGAATGTCGGGACGGCGAGACCATGAATGCAGCCATCAATATCGCCATGATGGGCGGTATCCTGGGCACGACGCTGCATGCAGACAGCGTCTCCCTCATGATCCAGCGCGCGATCGCGCTCTGTCCCCCCTCGGAACGTGACAACCTGGTCTCGGCCCTCGCTCAGGCGCTCCGGTTCTGCATCAACCAGCGCCTTGTGCCCCGCAAGGGCGGCGGGCGTGTTGCGATCCGCGAATTCCTCACCTTCGATCGTGATCTGCGCCGCAAGCTGACCCGGACCGAGCCAACAGACTGGCCGGACGTCGTGGCCGACGCGGTCGAGGCGCAGGGCCAGTCTTTCGGAAAGGCCATCCGCAAACTGCTTGATGCCGATCTGATCACCGAAGACACCGCTCTGGCGGAAGAAAGGAGAGACGCGTGATGTGGCGTGCAACGGCCTATCCTGTCCGGGTTTTCATTCTCGATGCCCGCAGTTGCTTTCCCATTCTCATCTCCGTGACACACTGGAGCCTCACCACCCTGCTGATCGGGATCTTCGGCGTGGTGTTTTTCGGGACGATCTCGTTTTTCGGGCTGACGCTGCCGGCCGCGATACGCTCCATCCGACGCTTTCTCATCGGGCCGGTCCGCACCGCCCTGCCGACATGGCAAAGGAGGCGGTTCTCATGAGCGCGATCGATCTGGCGGCGATCAGTGCCGCGCAGACACGGCTTCTGGCCGAAATCGGCAAGCCGATTGAACTGCTGGACCGTGGCACCGGAAAACGGATGGTCATATCACCGGCTGACGCGGCACACCCTGAAGCCTATCTGCCCATTTTCCTGATCAGTGCCGAAGCCCTGTGGCTGGAACTGACAGGGACGGGCTTTGCCCTTGATGTCAGCAGGACGCCCGACAGCGCGCTCGGCTATGCCGTCCGCAAGGTGCGCGCCGGTTCATTTACGGTCGTGATGTTATGTCTGATCGATGTCACGATGAGGCTTGCGGAGATGGACGACGCGCTGGTCCTCAATCATCTGATCGACTTCTGGGGCGAAGCCCATGGCCGGATCGCTGATGTCGCGCCGACCTTGCAGGGGGCGACATGATCCCCCGCCTCGCTCTGGCGGCACTCGGGGCGTTTCCCCTCTTTGCCGCCAGCACGACCGCCCGCGCCACGAGCGTCGAAGAAAATGGCCGCCAGATTGCAGCCTGTCTGGAGGCTTCGGCAAAAATCTCCGGCGTGCCCCGCGGCGTGCTGCTCGTCCTCCTCTATGTCGAGGCCGGCCGCCCCGGAATGGTCAGCCCGAACGGTAACGGCACGGCGGATCTCGGACCGATGCAGGTCAACACGACATGGGTTGATCGCATCGCGAGGCGATGGCACAGCACGCCCGCGCAAACATATGCGGCGCTGCGCGACAGTTCGTGCGCCAATATCGAGGCAGGCGCCTGGATCCTTGGTCAGGCGATGCACGAAGCACACGGCGACCTCTGGCAGGCCGTGGCATTCTATCACTCTCATACCCCACGCCATGGCAATGCCTATCTCCGGCGTTTCTACGACATCGCCCTCACGATGATGGCCAGAAACCGCAGGGATGATCGCTCATGAGCACAAACCGCGTCCCATGGTCATCCAGCGATGACTATCTGCTCTTTTCCTCGATCATCATCATCGTCGGGGTCCTGCTGTTCAGCTACATGGCCTGGAGCCTGTGGCATACGCAGATCACAGCCTTCTATCTGCGGGCCATGCTGGGGCAGATCAACCTGCTGCATACGTCTAATCCCGACCTGATGCGCCTGCGGTTCCAGTTGCAGGCCGCGCAATATCGACCGGACCTGGTGCGGGCGATCCAGCTTTATTATGGCCTTGCGATCCTGGGCAATGCCCTGAAATGGCCGGTGGCCATCGTGATTGCCCTTCTGGGTGGGTTATGCATGTGGCGTGCTGCCCCCGGCCGATTTGCAAAAGCGCTCGATCTGGAAGGTCTGATCGCGGTCCAGGCAGAAATGTTTCCAACACTGAAAGGCTTCGTCAGACGCCGACTGGACAGGCTTGTAACGCCCACGGACGGTATCCCCCTGCCGGCGGACCCGGCCCTGACACGTGCCGAATGGGGTGCGCGCTTCGCTGTCGATGCACAGGACCGCTACAGTGAAACCGGCGCGCTCGAGGCGTTCACGCGCCAGTTGGGCCGCCACTGGACCAGCATCCACGCCGCGTCCCCTGTCGAACAGGTGCTTCTCGTTGCCTTTGCGATGCACTACCTCCAGAGGCGCCGGGACGCCCTCGCCCTGCTTGGTGAACTCTCTGCCGGCCTGGCCGACGCCGGCCTTGATGGTCCGCATGGTCCTCTGACGCCGCTTACGGTGCCAGAGTCCGTTGTGCGAAGCGCCCGCTCTGCCCTGCAGGACAAGGAAATCACAAACTGTATCGATACGCTCTGCGAACGCAGCGGGTGGAGCGTGACCGCGCTCATGACCCTGCTGCACGAAGCCCGGCGGCAGGCGGGCGTACTGGCACCCTCCTCATTCGCCATCGTGAAGCTGATCGACCGATCATTGTGGTACGCGCTGCATTCACTCGGCTTTCCTGCTGAAATCCCGGCCGAAGACCTTCATCCCAATCCCCGCATCGAGGCCGCCGGCGCGCGTGCGCACTGGAGCGAAGAACGGCGCCACCAACGTCCGATCTACATCCCTGCGGTTGAGAACGCACTCGCCGTCCTGCGCCCGATGCCCGAAGCACAAGGATCTTCCCATGACCCGTATCATCCTCCACGCTGATGGCCGGGCGCCCATCACCATTGAACTCGACGGGACAGGCTTACAGCCGCTCCATTTCCATCTCGGATCTGATTTCGGGCAGACGGAGACGGGCGATGCGGCACCGACTGTACCAGAAACGGCAGCAGCACGACGCGGGCGCCTGAAAAAGGCATTGCCCGCGCTCATCGCCGGGGGGCTGGCCGCCATCCTGATCATCGGCACACGTCAGGCCATGGTTTCCGACCGCGCTGTTCCCGACACGGGGCCCGCTGGCATGCTACGGCCGCCTGCAATTCTACCCCCACTCTCCGGCGCGCGCATGCCGGTCGATGGAAATGTGGTCGACAATCCCGACGGTCACCCGGCGAGCGCGGAAATCGATGCCGCACGACGCATCATGACGCAGCGGCCCGTCGTCACTTATCCGCAACCCCCAGGTAGCGCGCAGACAGCGCCGACGGCGCCGGTTTCCCCCACGGCACCAACCGCGCCCGTGGCGCCTACGATCGGCACCGGAAAATCTCCTTTCGGGCTGGAAGACTGAAGCATGGTGAAGCGCGAGATCGGCGGACCGCAGGTCCACCAGCAACTGAAACACGGCTCCACCTATCGCGACACGCGTCCCTTCACGGTCCGGATCGCCGAAGAGCTGCAATCCAGCAGTTCCGGGTTCGCCCTCATGATTCTGGCAGGGCTCAGCGTGCTGGCTCCCGCGATCGTCGGGATCACCTTTCCCCTCGCCCTCTGCCTGACGCTCTGGGTCATGACCCGCCAGCCCGTGCTGCCTTTTCATCTGCCCAGGTATTGCGGACTGAGAGACAAACACGATCTTGATCCCAAAACCCGTCGGCCGCAGGCGGCGGCAGGCATCATATATCTTGGAACGGACGGACTGACCGGCCAGCAACTCTGGCTTTCATCCGACGCGGGGCGCCAGCACGCCGCCGTGCCCGGCACAACGGGTGCAGGCAAAACGACATCCGCCATCTCCCTGCTGGCCAATCCTCTTGCGCACGGATCCGGGTTCATCCTGATCGACGGCAAGGGTGACAACACGGTCCACGGCGATGTGCTGGCGCTCGCCCGCCGCTTCGGGCTGGACGACCAGGTTCTCAATCTCAACTTTCTGACCGCAAGCGGCATCCGCCAGTCCAATACGTTCAATCCGTTTGCAACCGGCAATGCCGACGCCATCCGTGAAATGCTGGTCAGCCAGCTTGGTGAGCCGTCCAGCAACGACGCCAACGGCGTCTTTCGGGACCGTGCCGTCGGCCTTGCCGGCACGATCGCGCCGGTGCTGACCTGGATGCGCGACACGCACGGCGTGCCGATCAACATCGAGACCATGCGCTACGCCATGGAACTGCGCTGGATCGGCACGCTGGCCCGCCATCGTGTGTTCCTGATTCGCAACCCCGGCTCCGATCACCCCATCGAGATCAGCGTTCCCGAAATTCCCGATGATATCCTCTATCCGGCCCAGGCCTATCTGGGCGAACTGCCAGGATATGATTCCTCTCTGGCGTGGAATGAGCAGAAGGAAAACAAACCGAGCGAGCAGCATGGCTACGCCAAGATGTATTTCACCCGGGTCTTCACACAGCTTGGCGTCAGTCTCGGGCACATATTCCGTGCCCAGATCCCTGATATCGACATGCGCGATGTGGTGCTGAACCGCCGCATTCTCGTCGTCACGCTGCCCGCGCTGGAGAATTCATCGGATACGCTGGCCGGACTGGGCAAGATCGTGGTCGCGGCCGGTCGCGGCGTCATGGCCCAGCTTCTTGGCGCCCGCCTTGACGGCCCCGCCGAGCAGGTCTTCAAGCTCAAGGCAGGCAGCGGCGACGCACCGTTCCATTTTTTCTACGACGAACTCTCCGCCTACGTCACGGACGGCATGGACCGGCAGCTGGCCATGGGACGCGGCCTGAACTGCATGTTCTGGCTGGGATTTCAGGATCTTCCGGGTCTTACGACACGCATCGGCGACAAAGCCTTTACCCTGCTCGGCAACGCCAACCTCACCCACGCCATGCGCCTGCAGGATGCCATGCGCACGCGCGAGTGGATCGAAAAGCAGTCCGATCGGATCGAGGTCAGTCAGGCCACGCATTTCGAAGGCAACTCGGCTGGCAGTTACCGGGAAGGACGAGGTGCCGAAGTCCGGGAAGTCGCCCGTATTCCCTGGGCAGACCTTCAGTCACTCATCGAGGGCGAGGCCATAACGATGTATGCCGGCCGCATCGTCCATTCGAAGACGTTCTTTGCCGCCGTCAATGGGCGGTCAGGCGCGATCCGCATGGCTCAGCCGGTCATGCTTGCAGCGCCGCTGGACCTGAATCGGGTGCCCCCGGACCAGCAGTTGCTCGCCCTCCTCGCGACGATCGAAGGCGGCCTGTTTCAGTCTGAACTGACCACGGTACACGACGAGCCGGATGTTCGCGCACTCCAGGAAGCAGTCGACCGCCTCGGTCCAGGTTCTCAAGACATCCTGCGCAATTTTGCACAGATCGGTGCAGCGGTCGCCGCCGCACCACGCCGGGTTGCGACCGCCAGTGACGATGAAGGGAATGAACACACAGCCGGCACAGACATACTGACACCGTTTTCCTATATGCTGCGTGATGCTGCCTCCACCCCGAAACCCGGTTTTCAGACACCGCCCCGCACCATACCTCCCATCGACGGTCACCTGCTTGGACGCCTGGAGGCTATTGAACGCCGCGTGGACCGGCAGCCCGGTGTAGCCCGGCGTCAGGCACTGCTTATATTGGGTGTCAGGGACGCTATGACAAAAGGCGCACCGAAGGAGGGCGCGACCAGCACCGGAATGACCGAAAAGGAAATCCTCACCCAGATCAGGATATTGCGAGAAAAAACCTCGGCATGACGGGCACGATCATCATCCTTCCTGGCGGGGAAAGGTTCCAGCTCGAATGGCGCCGGACTGACCCGGAGCGCTGGGAACGCCGCCTGAAGGCAAAATATGATGAAAGCCGGAGCGCGGAGCGTTCTGACAAAGCGCGATGCCTATGCCAGCATCGCGGCGCCGTACTACCTCTACAGATCCGTTACCGGGCAGAGAGTCACAGTTATCACCTCGCCGTCTGGCCAAATGAAGGGTCGTTGCACGAAAAGACATGCCCGTTCTACAAGCCTGATCCGGAGAAAAGTGGGCGCGCCAGCTATGTAAATAGCGTAATTCGCGAGGGTGAGGATGGGGATGTCGCTGTGACCCTGTCGATCGGCCTGCGCCGCAAGGGGCCACCCCGGCCAGTCGATGACACGCCGCTGCCTGCTTCAGATCGGCCTGGACAGGCGCGACAGCGCCGGATGACGCCTCTCGGGCTGCTCCATCTCCTGTGGGAACGGGCGGGGCTGACCGAATGGCGGCCGCAATTTGCCAGACACCGCACACCGACGGTGGCCCTGGGTCGGATTGCCTCTGCCGGAACCCGGATCCGGGCGCAGGGCAGACTGATCTCCGATCTTCTCTGCCCTGTTGCCCCAGGGCATGAAAAGTTCGGACGGCGTCTCCATGCCGTTATCAGGACAGAAGGACAGGAAAACCATCTGTTCCTGATCGGGTTCGTGGAGGCTCTGGAACCAGATCCCAGGGGCAATTTCACCATGACCCTGAACGGACAGCGCGACGGTTACCGCTGCTTTCTGACAGTGCCTGCAGCCGAGAGGAACCGTCTTGCCCGGTCGCACCAACTGGCGGCAGCCACGCTCGCTCTGCCCGAAGCGGCGCGGCAGGCACACGTTGTAGCGTTGCTCTATGTGACGGCACGAACCATCGGAACGCCCAATAGCCGGTGGAGGGGCTGGATCCAGGCGGAAGTCAGGACCGGTGCCCTGATGACCGTCTCTCGCAGCATGCTTCCTTTCGAAAGCAGTCATGAACTGGCGGTAGCCGATGCCCTCGTGGCAGCGGGGCGCGCATTCGAAAAACCACTGCGTTTCGACGCGGAACGGGATCTCGTTTTCCCGGATTTCATCCTGCAGGACACTGCGCGGAGTGCCGGATATCCAATGGAAGTTTTTGGCCGCACGGACGAGGCCTATGCCGCCAGACGAGCCGGGAAAGACAACTACTACAACATGACTTTCGGCGCAGGCGGATGGTGGTCATGGGATGCGACAATAGGTGGCCGGCCACCGCCTTTTCCACCAAGCAGAGCAAAACCCATGTCGTGACGATCATATCCGCCAATGATGTTGTGCCGAAGCCTCTGAACCGAGTGTGTTCTCCAGTCCATTGGGACAACTGAAGCCCAGAAGACTACTTGTTTCGAGATCCCGCAGGCGCCGAGAAATAGAGGCTCATCTCCATCCGGCACGCTGACATAAAACGTGGTGACTTCGTCACTTGGCTGCATTATATGTAGTATCATGAAACCGAACTCCCACCAGGGGGCTCTGGCAGCAATAAGAAAGCAAACCCTTGCGAACATGAAGAGCAAGCGGACAGCCCGTGCGGCTTTGCTGCGAATGGGGATTATCGATAGCAAAGGCGCGGTTACCAAAGATTACACGCGTGACCCACGCATTGAGGGCATGCTTAAAGCATAACTGTGTTGACCGCTCTTCACACACGTTTTGATCGCGGTTATCATGGTTGCTCTAAAGAAATCGGCCGGAAACTGATTAACGAAGAAAGCGCGCCAACTCCGTTGGAGATGCGTTTCGTCATGCCGCAAGCGCTACATGCATACGCTTTGGGCTGGCACATAACACTTGTGTATTGTGTCGTCCGAGGACTGCTTGTCAACGCGTAGCCCAACCGGACTGACCATCCCCCGTCTCTTTGCCGCCAAATCGGAAAAAAATATTTTCCCACGACATTCTGGTGGGCTAAATTACCGTATCATATTTTTAATTTACCGAAAAAAGATCATGATCATCCGACTGGACATTCGAAGCAGAAGGCAACTCCCTCAAAAGAAAGGTGCGCATCCATATGAAATTTTACGCGGCGAGTTTCATGGTGAACTTAACCCAGACATCCAACCGAACGCGATCATCACCGATCTGAAGCTTGCGCCTGCCAAGATGCGCCAACGTGTCAGCTATTCTGCGACGTTCGCGATCATAAAGCCAATAGACCTGCAACATGCCAGCGGCCTTGTACTCCATGACATCCCTAATCGAGGACTAAGCGTGTTCGGGCTAGCAACAGGTGAGAATATTACGCCCGAGCGCGCCCAGGCTGATCCCGATGGCCATATACGGGTGATCAGCGGCTGGCAGGGAGACATTCCGCCACATGATGAACTCCAGACTGCATGTGTTCCGGTGGCAAGGAAGCCCAACGGCGACAAGCTGACCGGATCTGTTCTGGTGCGGCTCGGAGACATGCCGCAAGCCTGTGTGACCCTGCCGCTTGTTCAGGGCCTCGGCCGTCCGATCCCCTGCCCTGCACCGGCCTCGCTTGATACTTCGAGCGCTCGCCTGCTCCGTTTTGAAGCCGATGACCGGCCGCCCGTTCAAGTAGCTTCAGAAGACTGGTGTTTCGGGAACTGTGACAGTGTGCCCTTTCCTGGCGTGCCGGATCCTACGAAAATCAGTCTGCGTGAGGGCTTTGATCCCCATTTCGCCTATGTGCTAGTGTATGAAGCGGTTGATCCAAAGATACTTGGTATTGGATTTGCCGCGACACGTGATTTCGTTACATTCCTGCGCCATGCGACCAGCGATACTTCGGGTCAGCCAAATCCGTTGGTAGGTGCGGTAAGATGGACAGTCGCTTCGGGCGTATCCCAAGCGGGTAATTTTCTGCGTAGCTTCGTCCATCTGGGTTTCAATCAGGGGGAAGACGGTCGCAGGGTGTTTGACGGCATGAACATCCATATCGCGGCCCGACAGCTACCGCTCAATGTCCGGTTTGGCTCGCCATCTGGGGCAGCCAATCTCTATGAACTCGGCAGTGAGGGAACGTTGTGGTGGGGAAGTTATGATGATTCCGTAAGAGGAAGAGGAATCAGCAGTCTGCTTACTCGGAGTCGTGCTACCGGCACAATTCCGAAAATAATCGAGACATTCGGTTCATCGGAATTTTGGGGACTGCGTATGTCACCAAACTTAGTTGGAACCGATGCCCTTGCAGACATCCCGCTCCCGTCTAATGTCCGTCGCTACTACTTTCCTGGCGTCACACATTATGGGGCCCTGACGACGAGCTTTTCCCTACAGGAGGGACAATGGTTTCCGGGCATGCCGAAAGCAGTCATGTCCGGTAACCCCAATCCGCTGGGACCGACCATGAGGGCTGTAAACAGGATGCTTATTGCGTGGGTGATGAAGGAACGCGAACCACCGCCCTCAAGCTACCCGACGATTGCTGCGGGCGAACTGGTTGAACCTACGGCGACTGCAATGGGATGGCCTAGGATACCAAATACCCCAGTCCCGGACGGAAAACTCAACCCCTTTCTGGATTATGCTTTAGGGCACGATTTCGATTATATTGATCTAAGTGGCATTGTAAGCATGCAGCCACCAATCATACGCAGCGTCCTGCCTTCTCTTGTACCCCGTGTCAATGAAGACGGAAACGAAATGACTGGCATACCCACATTACACCATATCGTGTGTCTGGGCACCTATACCGGCTGGAATGAGCGGATTTCAGGGTATGGCATTGGGCGCGGCACCGGATTTTACGGGGGATTCGTTCCATTTCCAATAAGTCGCGATGAGCGACTGGCTACCAATGACCCCCGGTTATCTTTGGAGGAACGCTATGGTGATCATGCCGGCTTCGTCGCAAAGGTCCGTGAAGTAGCACTCAAGCTGCAGGCAGAGGACTGGCTGCTTCCCGAGGATACTCGAACCCTCATTAAACAGGCGGAAGAGAGCAATATCTTGCTATAAGCGAACATCGGCCATAACGTCCGGTGCGCCGGGTGATATCGAAAAAAACATAGCTATCATTTGCATTATGGCAGCTAATTGACCAACTATTTTTTTATCGTAACGATAAAATTAAAACAGATTATGCTGCCGGTATTCATGCCGTTCTTATACAGGTGCATGCTAGCACGACGAAAGTCTCATTATTCACGACTCTTGTATGGCCGCGTAAGCTGAATTTTTTACAGCCCATGCCTCGAACACTCTCGATAATTCCGACGTTCGGCTCCGCGGCCTATTTTCGTCGTTCATAAAGCTCTCCGGCTTTGCGGGCGCCAGCCTCTCCTTCATGGCGAGACGCTATGGTTCAGCTATGCGGTGTGACCCCTCCTCTCCGGGATATGGAGAGGAAATTGTATGGCCTAGGGCCGTGGGGTCGTTCCCGATAGCCGCCATCGAATCAATGCTCTTTTCTCCATAGTTTCTGGATAGCGGGTGCCTACTCGCGTAACCAGTGTCGGTGATCTTTAGGCATAAACAAAAGTCAATATATATTTAAGTATAATATCGAGAAATAATTTATTTTTTTATATTATTTGAAACATTTAAACCCATCAATCACAGAAAACGATATAAAATTTCTAGGATATCTATTTGGCTACCAGAGTTGCAGTGTTAGCCAAAGACCGACAAACGACCGAATCCACACCAAAGTGTAACACACGGACGCCAGTCCGATCTATAATAGTGCCTACGGGGACCCGACATCCCGGTCCTCTGGACGCACGGGTTTAAGACATGCTTACGTAGTTTTTATGATAAAAAAAGCGGACTTCAAGATTCTTATTACGTCTGAGCTTAACTCGAGTCCCCATAATACAACCAGTTGCCAAAAGGCGCCTGAATAATTCTGTCGACCTCTATGCTGTACCTCGCTGATCAAAAAAAATTATTAGAAGAACAAAGAAGAGAAGGGTTTCATAATAAATTTCAGGAAGGTTAGTCCATTAGATCAGAAATCTGTATGAGCCCATATTGTTGTACTGGCTTGATAGTCAACCCCCATAGTTACGATCGCGATCAGGGTCAGTTCAAACAGTCACGACGATGTATCAGTCTGGAATCCGATTTTTTCCCGCTGCAGCCATATTCACCGCCGCTCACTCACCAGTCCAGCCGGAGTCATAACCGAAGCATGATGAATTCACGTTACCACCAACCCCTCGTTCCATCCTGGTACGCAAGCCCTCAGCCAGTCTGGAAAGACGAAAGCATCTTTCCTACCAAGCTGATTCCGCTTGCTGACATGACCGTGAGACAGCGCGTGAGACTCGGATACGGAGGTCGCGCACCGCGACTGCTTCTATCCAACGCCTATGGTCATGAGTCCGTTCATATTGACGCTATTTCTTGCGCCCTGGCTGCAGACAGCGCGGAAATTGATCCGAAACAGCGCGGGACCATCACTGTGGCGGGTTCACGATCGATCGTTCTGCCACCTGGCGCGACGGTACTGACCGACCCGGTCGACCTAGTAGTAAATACAGGTGATGTTCTTTCAGTCTCAATGTACTTCGCGCAAGCACCCACCATCAATAGCTTTCATTGGGAGGGCCGCAGCACCGCGTATCTGCTGCCCGGTCAACAGGTTGACGCTATCTGCCCTAAGGCGACTGCTACGACCACGGTTCGGCTGTTTCTGGCGAGCGTACTCGTTGAAGCACCCTCACGCGGCACGATTGTTGCATTCGGAGATTCGATCACGGACGGGGCCGGCGCGAGCTTGGATGCCGATACACGCTGGCCCGCCTTCTGGCCGACCGGGCGGCTCCTTTGGGGTTGGCTGTGATCAACGCCGGTATATCAGCGGCGCAACTTCTACGTGATGGCATGGGTGCCAATGCGTTAGCCCGGCTAGACCGCGAGGTTTTGGCCCAGCCCGGAGCACGCGCGCTAGTATTCAAGTTGGGTACTAACGATATCGGCTTTCCAGGCACCCCTTTTATGAGGGACGTCTCATTACCATCGTTTGAAACAATGGTCCAAACCTACAAAATGATAACTGCACGTGCCCATGCCGCAGGGATTCATGTCACCGCCTCTACAATAGCACCATTCGCTGGGGCGCTTCCTGATACACCGTTTGCCGGACACTACCATACGCCCCCAAAAGAAACCTTGCGTCGCCGTTTGAACACCTGGATTCGAAACGCGGAAATATTCGATGCTGTTGCCGATTTTGCCGCAGTGCTTGCTGAACGCGACGCACCGGAACGAATGGCACCGCAGTTTGATAGCGGGGATCATCTGCATCCTAATGATAAAGGAAACCGCGCCATGGCCAACGCTTTCAGTTTCACTGGCTTAACAGGCCACGGTAATGGGCCGTCTGCTACATAATTTTCACATATTAATGCGGATCTGACTTTGTCTGATCGTTTTATTAATTACACGCATATACGACCTCGAGAGTATTATGTATCTTACCCGAGTATAGCAGCATTTCTAAGCATGAACCACGCGAACGCAATGACATGGAGACTTGCGAGTGTTGAAGCGCAACGCTCGTATTCCTTAACCGGCGTACCACAGCGTGATGCCCATGCGAAAGATCGCTCGGCCAGCCGACGACCTCAAGGGCGATCCTGTAGGCCCGTGCTGCTCTCGCAGGTTTCTCGCCGGTATGTCCCTCCCTGATCGACATAGGCCAGTTCAACGCTCTCGTCCGTCACATCCTGAATGGCGGCGGCAAGAAGAGGTGGTCCCGGATCTTCGGACCGATGATTAAGCTATAATCCAACCTGAACAGAGGACGGGTTTTATGGGTAAGGTTACGAGAAAACGGTAATCAAGTGATTCCAAGTCGCGAGTGGCACTCAAGGCAGTCTGTGGCGAATTGACGCTGGCAGAGCTGGCGTCTAAACATGGCGTGTATCAGACGATGATCGCCCAACGGAAATGCCACGCTATCGCGGGGATGACGGGTATCTTTTCCGGGAAGTCGGGGTCAACAGCGTCGGCCAGTCCAGTTGATATAGAAAAGCTACATGCGAAAATCGGCGAACTGTAGGTGAAACGAGATTTTTTTAGGGATGCCTCTTGCTCAGCTGGGCGTAATTAGAGGCCGCAGATGACCGACCTGATACAGCCGCGGCTCTCGGTGGTGCAGCCATACATACGCGACTTCAGCTTAAGTGGTCTGGCATTTATTACCGGCCTATGCCCGAAAACGTGGTGAACTTGGCGTGGAAGCGGCTAATCGCGGTACAGCTCCTGAAGACACCGTATTAAGGGTCAGCGCAGATGACGCGTTATCTTCGGCGTCTGGACCACGAAGTTGGCCGCAAACGAGCCAGCAGGCTCATGCCAAAGATGGCGTCGCGGGCAATCTACCAGAAGCCCCGCACAACAGTGCCGCATCTTGAGCACCGGAAATATCCCTATCTGCTGCGGGATCTGACGATCAACCGGCCCAACCAGACCTGGCGTTCTGATAGTACCTACACCTCCAGGAGAAGAGGCTTCCTCTACCTCATGGCGATCATGGGTTAGGCGACGCGCCGAGTTCCGCATCGAGGCGCTCCAAGAAGCACCGACGCGCTACGGTTCACCTGATATTTTCAATGCCAACCACGGTTCGCAATTCACGACGGCCCATTTCACCGAAGTATTGGAGGAAAGTTAGATCCGCATCAGCATGGACGGCCGAGGCCTGTGGCTGGACAATGTCTGCGTCGAGCGTCTATGGACGTCACTGAAATATGAGTGGGTCTACCTGCATGCATCTGAGACCGGCTCAGATCTCCGCGCGGGTCTCGCAAAGGGGATCGCCCATTATAACGGGCAGCGTCTGCATACCCCGTTGGGTGAACTTACGCCTGATGAGGCGTATCATACCGCACCAACGCCATCTGGTCTGGGGTTAACCCCCGACCAGATGGCCAGCAGCAATGCCGTCAGAATGGCGACATAACATCAATCGGGTACAGGTTATTCAACGCCCAACACTGTCCTAACAAATGGCGCTGCCTCTTAGCATCTGCAGAATCTGAACGTCAGAACCATAAAGATACTTCATCAATCCAACCCACCAAATCCCGAGACTGAACACCTCACAAGCACCTTCATTTTCCGGATACATTAACTGATCGTGCATACACGACCGCAGGATTATTTCCGCGTGCTGTAACGGGTAATAGCATGATCTCTAACATCCAGTAGATCGGCGAGACGCACCAGATCAGCAAGTGACTGTGCTGCCATTTTCTTCATTACATTAGCTCTATGAATTTTTACCGTTATCAAACTGAGACCCAAATCGCCCGCAATTTGTTTATTCATCAAGCCACTCGCGACTAACGCCATAATTTCTTTTTCACGTGGTGATAGGCTAGTGTAGAGTAGTTTTGTTTCACTAAGCTTCTTCTGTTCTCCCGCATAGCGCAATGAGGCGCTGAGTGCGTCAGACACTGCGCGGAGCATAGCCTCCTCAGTGAACGGTTTTGCCAGAAAGTCGATAGCACCAGCCTTCATTCCTTTGACGGTCATCGGAATATCGCCATGGCCAGTTATTATAATAACCGGAATGTTCGCCCCGGACTCCATGAGATACTTCTGAAAGTCGAGGCCGTCGGTGGCCCGTAATCTTACGTCCAGGACAAGACAGCAAGGACTAGGCGGAAGTTGGGATTCAAGAAATTCCGAAGGATCTCCAAAGGTTGTAACCCTGAGATCAGCAGACCGAAAGAGACTGTCGAGCGACGCCCTTATGTCCGCATCGTCGTCAATGACGAGTACATGACCATTAGCTTCTTCGGGCATGCCACCCGCGGAAGATTTAGTTTCCATGGGATGATCCTGCAGCGTTTAACATCACCGTTACGTTGGCGCCGCAAGGGACTCTGTTTTTTGCCTCAATGGTTCCCCCGTGACTTGTGATGATTTCACGGCAGATCGAAAGACCCATTCCCATGCCCTGGGTTTTCGTTGTGACGAACGGTTCGAAAAGTTCAGTCGGGTCCAGACATGAGAAACCAGGACCAGAATCTTCGAATGTCATGCGAATTGCATTGGATCCGGATTCACCGTCTGCAACCATGATGTCGAGTAACCTCGGTCGTTCGGTAATTGTCATCATGGCCTGAATGGCGTTCATCATCAGATTCATGATGACCTGCTGTATCTGTACCTTATCGCCCGAAATAGCCGGTAAGCCAGGCGATACCATGACGCGTAACTCGACATTTTTCGAAGATAATTCACCTCTTAGCAGCAGGATAACCTCTTCCAACAAGACAGCGGGGGAAAGAAGAGCCCGGCTGGCAGGTTCCTTCCGTGTAAGGGATCTGACGCGTTTGATTATCTCCCCAGCGCGCGTGCCGTTGCGCACGATCTGGTCAAAACAGGACAAAGCTTCGTTGATGTCAGCTTGTGGCCTTTTCAGCCAACGTTGGCCTGAACGTGCAAATGTAATGATCGCGGATAGCGGTTGATTGACTTCATGTGCAATCGAAATGGCGAGCTGCCCAAGCGTCGTGACACGGTCAGCATGTGCGAGTTCCGATTGCGCCACCCGCAGTTTCATCTGCGCTTCATTTCGCTCCGTGATATCCAAGGCCATCACGAGAACATGTCGGTTTTCCACATCGTTCAATGGCCGGGTTACACGCAAAAAGACATCACGTGTCGCATTATTGCTGCCGTTAAACGTTGTTTCGATTTCATATTCGCTGTAACCTAACGCCAGCTGTCTTAGAACTTCACGAAAGACCGCCTGATCTTTGAAGAGACTTCGGAGCGAATTACCAGTAAGATCTTGTGGCGACGACGCACCCAGCAAGAGTGCTGCGGCTCCGTTTGCATCGCGAATATATGGATAATCTTGGAATTTATCCACGCGCGCGTCCCACAGTACAGAACTATGTGTTTCCCAGTCCTTGATTAATATGTTCATAACCGAACAGTCAACTTCAAAGATGGCGGACCCGACGGCCTGAAAGATCGCACTATATCGTTGCTCTGAACGCTCACGTTCCGCAGTCGCCTTACGTTGTTCGGTCAAATCAGCCCCGAATTCAATAACGCCGCATTCTCTCCCGTCGCTATCGATCCTGACAATCCATCTTGTGTCAATTACAATGGTTTCCCCGGATCTGCGATTACGGGTAATCTCGCCGTTCCACTGCCCAGAAGACTTCAGGTCGTGCGCTGCATGAGCAGGCAACGGACTGCGCCCCAGTAAGTCAGAACTTTTTTTTCCAACCGCCTCGTCTTCTCGCCAACCATATAGATGTACTGCACCATCATTCCAGTAGGTGATCGTATCGTCCTGGTCACGAATGATCACTGTGTCGTGGGTAAGGGCAAGCATCCGCACTTGTTCGGACAGTAATGTCCTCGTTCTCCTGTTTCTTGCCGAAAGTTGTGCGGCGACACCAATTGCAACGATGCTAACGGCCAGACGAGCATATGGGCCGCCCAGAGGTTCACCGTAGTGCTTCAGCAAAAAAGACGTACAGGCCAGCGCGATGCAGCCTGCACTTGTCAGAAGAATAATTGTTACGCCGCATGTATCTGCCACCAGAAACACGACGAGGACATAAAGAACCGCAAAGGCATCATGGAATTGTGTCAGAGTATTAAGAATAAATACGCATATCGCAACAATAAAAGCGATGCATCGAGCCCCAAGGATGTAAAATCTTTTTGGTGCACCTCCACTCATGGCAAGGAAAGATAATACCGGCGAGAACGTCACAACATAGGCTCCCAACGTCGTCATTCTGCCTGAGTCAGGCAGAGGGGTATAGCAGACCTTGCGGTGGAAGTGCACCACGGTCTCACCGGAGACCGATGGGATTTCTTACTGGAAAGCGTCGTACGTCAGACCACGAGAGGCTTGGTTTTCGAAAGCGCTGCTATGGTCTCGTCATCAACATTCAGATGCGCTTTCACCATATCATGTGGAGACAGGGCCAGCCACTGATTGGCTGAGAAGTCAGCAAACTGGGAGCTTTTAAACGCTTCAAGGAAAACCAGCGGTTCATCCCCGATATTTTCGAGGTAGTGACCCATGCCAAACGGGACATAACCGACGTCACCAGCACTATAGTCGAAGGTCCTCGCCTTCCCCCCCGACGCAAAAACGGTCATCCGGGCTTTACCACGGATGAAATACTGCCATTCATCGTTATTGCTATGCCAATGCAGTTCCCTTAGCCGTCCCGGTTCCACGACCACAATGGCAGCAGCGATCGTTGACGCGGCAGGGAAGTTTGTTGAATCGACAATTCTCACTTCACCCCCCGCTGCTTTTATCGGCTTCTGCTCCATGAGATGATGTGTGTACTTAACCGGGCTTTGTCCCAGTGGGGAAGGCACCCGTTCATCTTCGATCGGCCCTGGAACGGCTCCTGAAAATATCCAGCGTGAATGCTCGACATCCTTCGGAAGATTATCGAACTTCGCGGCTGGCACGCCAAAATTTTTGGCCAGAATGTGCCGGGGGGTATGGGCCAGCCAGTCGCTGATCAGGAAAGTCTCATTTTCAGAAAAGCTGCCATCGTCGAAAACAAGGAGAAACTCGCAGCCATCGTCTTCCAGACCCTGGATGGAATGAGGGACACCAGCTGGAAAATTCCAGATATCGCCAGCTTGAACATCATCGATAAAGTCGCGCCCCTGTGGGTCAAGCGCGGTTACCCTTGCTTTACCGGCGAGCATCAGGCCCCATTCGGCTTCCTTATGATAATGGAGTTCACGATACCCGCCGCGATTAAGTCGCATATTGACACCGGCAAGCGTCGTTGCCACCGGGAGTTCACGCTCGGTGATTTCGCGCGCCCATCCTCCGGTACCGAGACGGTTACGCGCCGTACCGTACGAGAACTTGAGGTTGGGAATGGTTCCCGCGTCGGTATCAGGCGACGCCATTAGGTCGGGGTTCTCGCGTTCTAATGGTAGATTGCGCGGTCCGAGGACCGTGCCGCCGCGGTTCCCGCGCTGAGGCTGAGGGGTTGTATCAGCAGGGGCTTCTTTCCAGGGTAATTCAACCATTTGGTAACTTCCCACTTTGGATTTTTGCTTGTCCGGCCGCACGCTTGCGTCTGGACGCATAACACCCGAGGATAAGGCAAGCGAGACATTCGAGCGATTATACCAAGGTATGATTTCTTGGAGCGCCATTTTTCGGCAGTTTGCCCCATCCTTTTCGGTCAGTCGCCGACGGAGAACGAAATACTGCGACCGACAGGAGTGCCCGTCCGGCGGGCACCAGCCGACCATAATAGCATCGTGCAATAACCTGCATATGTTAAATGCGATAACTTTTTCAATCAGGGAGGTAAACCGATTTATGCGTAAACTTTTTTTTCTGGCGAGCTGCGCGTCTTTGATTCTATCGCCACTTTCGGGATTTTGTGCTGACCCAGAAATTCATCATACGCGCCCGGGCGGTGAACCTGAACGTCTCGGTGATCAGGAGACAGCAGCGACTCCCCAGGAACCGACTTATTCCGCGCCCAGCGAGAAGAAGCCGCGGCACGTACTAAACCACAATCGTAAGGCAACCAGATAAAAGATGGTTACACGGAGCGATGAGAACATCGCATCCTGCAGGGCATCAAGAAGAACTTACGTCACACCCACCAGGTTCTCTGGTTTTAGACTGATGATAATAGCGGTTCATCATGACTGCTGTTGTCAATGATCCGTGATTACGTACATTCATGAGCGGGTGTTCAGTTAGCGTGCGGCACTACCATATGTCTGATCTGTAATGCTCTATCGCTGCCTCCTGAAGAGATATGAATACGCGGTGACGTGATCTCGAGTGGCGAAGTTTCTAATGCAAAAGCGGTGCAATCCGACGGACTGACCTGACAACGAAAAAGACTTTCCGAATACGGTCTCATCAAATCGGGCGTAAGCACGCACACGGACGATCAGCGCGATGTAGGTTTGCCACTGCAAAAAATATCATAACCGTAAAGTTAATTTTAGATACTGCGTCCGTGAACTAAACCTAAGTACAATAGATACTCTGAGCGCCGGTTCCTATTGTAATCATGGTAACCAACGGAGAATACCATGAACCCAATGCAACGCAGAGGATTTCTTTCAGCCGCGAGCTTTTTCGGACTTGCCGGCGCCGCACATGCGGCTACGTTCGGAAATCCTGACCGTCCGGCACAGGGCATGCAGAATGCTGTCTCGCCTTCAAGCCGTTCCGACCCGGGACCGAAAAACCCTGCGCTCGCCTCGCAGTTTCCGGATTTCCAGTCTCCGCCGGCAACTGACGTAGACGGTATGCCCTTATTCTGGGCTTCGTTTAACAACGCACATAAACGTATCCAGAACGGTGGCTGGGCTCGAGAAATTACCCAGGATGACTTTGCCATTTCCGAGGATATCTCGGGTGTCAACATGCGTCTCAGCGCTGGCGGCATTCGGGAGATGCACTGGCACCAGCAGGCAGAATGGGCAATCATGCTTACGGGCAAGTGCCGCATCACCACCCTTGACGAAGAAGGGCGTCCGAGCGTTGATGATGTTGAGGCTGGAGATCTCTGGTATTTCCCTCCCGGTCTGCCGCATTCCCTCCAGGGCCTTGGACCCGATGGCGCAGAATTCCTGCTCGCATTCGACAATGGGAAATCCTCGGAGTTCAATACCCTCTTGGTGACGGATTGGCTCGCTCACACTCCGCCGGAAGTTCTTGCAAAAAACTTCGGCGTGCCAGAAGCGGCCTTCAAAAACATTCCGCTTGACAACCTGTGGATATTCCAGGGCGACATCCCACCGGATCTGCCGGTTGATCGGAAAAACGCCCGGGTCGTTCCCGGTGCCCAGAAAGTCATCTACAAACTTTCACAAGCACAACCTCTGTCCCGTACCCATGGAGGGATGGCGCAGGTTGCGGACAGTCGGAACTTTCCGATCTCCAAGACTGTAGCCGCCGCTTTGGAAACCATAGAGCCGGGCGGCATGCGCGAAATGCATTGGCATCCAAACGCTGACGAATGGGCGTTCGTCATCAAAGGCAAGGCGCGCGTGACGGTGTTTAATACGGGGCCAAAAGCGCAGACCGCGAACTTTAATCCGGGCGACGTGTGGTATATTAAGAAAAGCCTCGGTCATTACGTCGAAAATACGGGAAATGATGTCTTGCAGATCATTTCGGTATTCAAATCCGATCGCTTCGCTGAGGTGTCACTGACCGACTGGCTGACGCATGTGCCGCCGGAAATGGTCAGACAGACCCTGAATCTCGATCCAGACGTGCTTGCGCGATTCCCGACCGGGCGGCCTGACTTTATGCCCCTCTGACCAACCGACCGCTCCCGCGTTAAATGGCGGGAGCGGTTTTTTCCCTTGTTATGCCCGCCTGTTTTTTTCGAAATCACGTCCTTGCAAAATGGAGTGCCACGTGTCGTTGCGGGTAAAATTTGATCCGTCTTTCATTGGGCAGGAAGTCGCGCGCCAGTGCTTCAACGAAGGGCGGAATGCAGATGAGCTTGAATATTACCTTGCTGGCGCTTCATACGCGATATGCCTAACGCTAGCAAAAGACAAACCATGGATGAGCGCGGAGTTCGTTAATATAGGTAACACTATTGCAAAAGCTGGAATGCAGACCTTCATAGATCTGATGAAAAATAACTTTTTGACGAATGTAACGCCTATGGGAACGGCGTAATGCTATAAAGAAAATAACATGCCATTCCAACAATATAGACAGATAGCGTCATGTTCTCAGAAACTGATACGTAGAATGTATAATGTGTCGTATATGATCGACTCTAAGACCGCCACTTCGCGCGAGCCAAATTGGTGAAGATGATTGAAGTGGTCTGATTCTTTTTTTTGCATGGCGTTTCTTTCGGGTGCATGCACTACAGCATGCGCTCAGGTTCCCCCTGTACGCTTCTTCAGTTCCGGCGTAACACCGCAGCAGATCGTTCCGGACAGCATTGACCCAATGTCTCATTTTTCCGGGAACTGGGGAGGTGCCCGAGACTGGCTTCTCAAGCGAGGAATTGACATCCGTTTATCCGACGCAAACGAGTTCTGGGCCGACCCAGTCGGTGGAGCGCAAGCATCAAATAACTACGTCGGGTCAACGGCGGTTGAAATGCTGGCGGATTTACATACTTTGACCGGGCTGCCTTTAGGGACATTTGACATCAGTGCCATGGAAATTCGTGGACGACCTTTCAGTAATGATCCTCTTTATGTTTTTAATCAGACTTCGAATATTGAAGCTGACGACAACACTAGGCTTTACGAGTTATGGTACAGTCAAAAATTCGCACATGGGCACTTTGCATTCAAAATCGGCAAGCTGGATCTTGGACATGACTTCATGATCAGCGATGTCGCTCTGAGCTTTTTGAATGCCTCTTTTTCATGGCCCATGATGCCCGATAACGATCTGTATGACCAAGGCCCAGTATCTCCCGTGGCGACCCCTGCAGTGAGGCTACGTTACACGCTCTCGCAATGCTGGAATTTTCTGTTTGCAGTCGGCGATGATAACCCCATCGGGGCACCGTTCATCAATACGCAGGATCCGTGGAGCCAGAATAGCGATCCGTCTGGAACCCGGTTCAACTTCTCAACAGGCGCACTATTTTTTGCAGAATCCCAATATCGTAGGCGAATAGCGGGGAAAGAAGGCATATATAAAATTGGTGGTTACTTCGATACGGGACGATTTCCGGACCAGGTTGATTCAAGCCGCCTGCACAAAACCAATTGGTCCGTCTATGCCATCGCTGATCAGACCCTGCAGAAGTTCCGGAATTCAAGCGAACTCGACGCTTTCATTCGCGGTAACTGGACTGCCGATACCGACCGCAATCAGATCGTCTACGCCGTAGACGGTGGTATTGCTCTGAAGAACCCTCTTAACCGGGATGGTGATATCGTTGGACTTGGCGCTGGGGTGGGTGCCGCGAGCCACTCTTTGGCAAGAGCCGACCGGGTGGATGGCCTACCGGGGCAAAAGCGGGAATATCACCTGGAACTGACATATCAGGCGCAAGTCAATCCATGGCTGATGCTGCAGCCGGATATTCAAGGGATTCTGTCACCCAGTGGAGGCGTGCTCGACAACGCCGGCCGACGCGTCCGAAACGAAGCGATATTCGGCATCCACGGCGAAATAACCTTCTAATGAATAAATTGAAAGACTGTAAAAAATATGCGCAGACGTTCTCTACGTAAGCTTAACAAATGGCGTCACATGTCGGCTGTCCTCGCCTGCACGTACGCCTTAGTGTCTGGTCGGTTGTCCAGCGCGTATGGAAAAGAAACCCATGAGTTGATATGCCCAGGAGTACAGGCCGGTATCATGCTGACAGTGTTTGGCACTTTCAACGGTTATCCGCATTCGGCACTCCATGACGCTGTTGTGCGCGGCATTGCATGCCCCCGTGGAGAAACACAACTACGGGCGTTTGAGAAAATTGGCGTGCCGCCCCCACACCTGAGGATCAACGTTGAACACCCCGCCGGCCAGGGTCTCACGGGAGCCGTTTCCGTTACGCTGTTCTGGCGGGGGCGGCTTATCCTGGGAGAACGGAAAAACCTCTCTTTATTGGCCAAAACCCGGGCTCCTTCCATCGTCTCTAGCGATATTAATGTCATGACCGATCGGTTGTGGCATGACCTCGCTGAACTCGACCGAGCGACAGGATCCGCTAAGGCGGTCGGCCCGTGACGGTTTCTCACGCCCGGCTGCCTTAGAGTGGTATGATTGAACATAGACATTGCCTTGCTTTTCGGCTGACCATGCCGCTTCAGTCCGACGAGCAAATCGCGCTGATACCGCATCGCTTCCGGCAAACTTCGGCGCGGCGCGCGCGATTAGGGTCTCGCTGATACGCCTCGTCACTGACGCCGAGCTGACAGCCACGCGAGTTATGGCAACATTGCGCCGGCACAGCCGCGCTCGGGTGCCAATGCCTGTGGCTTCAGTGGCCCTGACAGAGGGGCTGGGACAGGCCTGACGCCGACATGACCGCCGCACGCGTTCTCTGCTGCTTATGTCAGCTCAGAAACTTAAAGCGTTGCTCTATGGAGCACATAGCGCCAGCAGGTCAATGGAGCCGCAGCGCGACTGCAGTCAGTTAGGTTAGACCACAACTGCAGCCGAGCTGAACGGGCCTAAACCGGGCTGAGCTCTCACTTTTCGACAGGTGGGACTGGGATGGCCTAGTGACGAACTGCTCGGAACAGCGACACCATCCTTGCAAAATTAATCCAGGGGAGATTTACAGACCTGACCGCGTCTGGTCGCATTTTATCCTTGGCTGGACCGCCGTCGTCGAGACACTACGTAGCCTTCGCGGCTGTCATAATGTCCTGCAATCGGGCATTGACGCATGATTTCAGCCGACCATGCCGAACTTCGTGCGGATAGAAGACAGCTACCCAAACGGTCCAACCCAGTCACCAGATTGGGCGCGGACAATACAGCGCCTTAACTCATACTTCCGCGTACCGGTGCGTCCCAATCCGCACGCCCATTCCTGTCGATCGCGGTTCACATGAGATGATGTTCATTTATGGCACGGAGAGCCGCATGCGACACATCAACAGCCACCGTCTGGATTGCCGCAATTTTTGACTCACTAAACCTAAGTACAATGGCGACCTCAATATTATGCGCTCATGGTGCTTCCAGGTGCAGCGGCGAGTTCCTCATCCCCATGCGCGAGTCATGAGACGAAACCCGCGTAGAGACGAGGAACTTCCATGTCGGTGCGGCCTGTTATTCCCGGTCGGCCCAATCAACCGATGGCGCGCGCATAACACTGAGGAGATAAAATATGGGTTCATTTAGTATCTGGCACTGGGCACTCGTTTTCGGCGTGGTCCTTGTTCTTTTTGGTGGAGGGAAACGCCTTTCATCTACGATGGGTGATCTTGGGAGGGGTCTCAAGGTCTTCCGTAAGGAGATCAGCGATCTTAGCACCGACGATCCGCCGACCTCGCTGGAGGATAAGCGCCCTGTAGTCACTGAGCATATCAACAAAGAGGCTGTCCCTTCGTGACAGGACGGCAATGTGGTTACAAAGGAGCGTCCGATTGTTGTGAGAACGGCATGATCTTTCATCCAACGAATTGTCACAGTCTCGCCCCCATACGTTTTATACTTCGATGTGGAATTCTTGTAGCCCTTCTACTTCCTTCTGGTGCTGCCATGTCTCGACAACCTACCTCCCGTGGAGCACCGCGAAAGGAATTCATGCTCCATGCTGAGGGGCAGCAAATATATGTATGCCACCGATCCGCGACAGGAGCATTAGAATGGAAGCTCGACGAACCAGCGGCAGAATTATTCGAAGGGTATGTGTACTATGGGATACATTCGGCCGGCCCGAGTTGGTTACTATCTGATGGGTCATCCGTTCGAGCCACCGTAATGGAGGTGACACATTCGGCGAGGCATACCGACGTGCCGCAATTGCATTTGAAGGTTACGCAACATGGGGGCAGGGGACTGCTTAGTGGCGCGCGCTACGTCGATCGCGTGCAGACCATGGGCGGGGCATTGTCAGGTACGTGTACGCTAGAGGACCTCAGCTTCGGAGTGCCCTATGAAGCCAACTATAGGTTCACATTTGATTAAGAATTCCCCGCGCTGCGTATTGCCATAAAGCACAGGCAAACGATCCCTTTACATCGTGGAACGCTGGCGTGAGGCGATCGCTGCCTGCGCGGGTTCCTACGACAATCCACATGATTCTCGCCGTGCGGAGCCGTCTAATTGCTCGGTGCGACGCTGGTGCCCGTCATCTATGGCACCACAGATTTCACGCTGAAAAGGGATATGTTGGAGAGCGGGTTTCCATATGACTAGGAATGTGGCCGAAACTATTGACGTCTGAGAGGCCACGAATGGACCAACCTAAAAAAGTTCTGTCGATCACCAGAACTGCAGGTAAAAAGGACAAAAATACATGTTTGGACTTTCGTGGAGCGAAATTTTGGTGGTAGCGGGGCTCAGCGTAATGCTTCTGCGGCCAGAAGATCTGCCTGTCATCATGCGCGGTCTAAAGGAAGCCCGAAAAAAAATAGGTGAATTGCGTGGTGAGTTTGTCCAAAGAATTTCTGACATCAGTAGAGAACTAGAACTCAGCGAAATTCGAAACCAAGTGCGATCATTCGAGCAGTCAGTTGATCCTCGTCGCATCATGGATTGTCTTCAGCCACATACCGAATATAGATCTGGCGCCGAGCAAAAAAAAGTCATCGTGGCGATGTCCACGCACAACACAACGAACGTGATGGCAGACCACGCCGAGCGGGTCAACGCGGTACTGCCGCCAGATCATGCTCCGCCTCATGAGCAGAAATAAGCTTCTGCTTCGGAGATTTTATGATGGACCATGTTCAAACCGCCCGCCTGGCAGACAGCCCCGTAAGCATATGGGAGCATATCTCGGAACTCAGGCGGCGCCTAATCTGGTCACTATGCAGTATCGTGGCCTGTTTTATATTCTGTTACCATTTTTCAGACAGGATATATGACTTTGTCGCAGAGCCATTAACAGCCTTACTGCGCCGTGAAGGCGATCATCCCCAGCTCATTTTTACTGCACTAAGCGAAGCTTTTTTTACATACATAAGGCTTTCAATATTTTCTTCCGTATTTATATCAATACCATTTGTGTTGTTGCAGGTCTGGATGTTCGTATCGCCCGGACTCTATCCCAAGGAGAAGCGAGCTTTTGCGACTTTATTAATATCAGTCCCCCTATTTTTTTTGTTGGGAGCCGCTTTGGCATATTTTGTGGTGCTGCCGCTGGCATGGAAATTTTTTCTTTCATTCCAGGCCGCAGGAGGCCCTGATGGCACTCAAATACAACTTCAGGCCAAAATCTCCGAATACTTAAGCCTTGTGATGCAAATCGTTACGGCTTTTGGTGCTGCCTTCGAATTACCCGTGATTTTGTCAGCTCTATGTTATCTCGGACTCATAAAGGGAAGTCACTTAAGGAGCTTTCGGCGCTATGCCTGCGTGGGTTCGTTCGCCATCGCCGCCATAATCACTCCTCCCGATGTGATTACTCAAGTGTCGTTGGCTGTCCCGTTGATGCTGCTATACGAAGTCTCTATTCTCGCTTCTGGCGTAATCGAACGGACGGCTGACAATCGCTAGCATCAGGACCATTAGATTGTGACATCGAACTGCAATGGGCAGACCGTGGCTAAAAAGGAAACGCTCCTTCGGACAAACTGGCTTTCCTGTCTGAGCACCGGGGACACAGACTTGACCATATAATCGGCCAACGCATTTGGCAGGATCGAATACCAACTGCTGCACTCTGAAATCACATGGCTATGCGGCCATTTACAGCCCGCGGTTGCAGTGGACCTGTGACGGTTTTGTGCCGGTTGACTGAGCGTTTAAAGCTTTCAACAAGAGAGGCATGATACCATGGCATTGAAGCAGACAGAAGAGTTTCGCCGCGAGGCGGTCAGGATCGCGCTCAGCAGCGGTTTGCCCAGGACGCAGGCGGCGGCGGATCTGGGGATTGGCAAATCAACGCTGAGCCACTGGATTTCGCAGTATCGGTCGAGCGATCTGACAGCAACAGCGGCTGAAGCGCAGACGGATCTCGTCCGGGAGAATGAGCGCCTTCGCCTGGAAAACCGTGTCCTACGGGAGGAGAGGGAAATATTAAAAAAAGCCACGCAGTTCTTCGCGAGCCAAAAGACGTGAGGTTCGCGTTTATTGGGACGCATCGTGACCGCTGGCCCATCGTGCGCCTGTGTCGGGTCCTGCAGGTCTCGACGCGTGGCTACCGGGCATGGGTTTCCAGGCCCATGTGCGAGCGCCAGCGCACCGACCTGAAGGTCCTGGCGCATATCCGCGAGCATTTTGCCCTGAGCAACCGGACCTATGGCCGTCCGAGGATGACCATGGAGCTCAAGGAAGCAGGGCTTGCTGTTGGTGAGCATCGTGTGGGGCGACTGATGAACGCCAACGATCTTCGTCCCGTGCGTACGCGTCGGCACGAAGCCACGACCGATAGTCATCATACCCTTGGTTTTGCAGACAATATTCTGGGCCGCAACTTCATGACTGATGCCGCCAACCGGAAATGGCCAGGCGACATCAGTTATATCTGGACCAGCGAAGGCTGGCTTTACCTTGCTGTCGTCATTGACCTGTTCAGCCGCCGCGTTATCGGTTGGGCCGCCAGTGACCGGATCAAAAAGGACCTTGCTATCAGGGCGCTCGATATGGCGGTGCGTCTACGCAATCCACCACCTGGCTGTATTTTCCATTCTGATCGCGGCAGCCAATACTGTTCCCATGATTTCCAGAAAAAATTGACTGAATACAGGATGACACCGTCCATGTCCGGCAAGGGAAATTGCTACGACAACGCCGTGATCGAGACCTTTTTCAAAAGCCTGAAGGCCGAAATGCTCTGGAGACAAAGTTGGCCAACATGGCGTCAGGCAATAGCCGCCATCTTTCAATACATCAACGGCTTCTATAATCCGCGACGGCGCCACTCCTATCTCGGGAGTATCAGCCCACTCGCTTTCGAGGCCAAAGCCGCGTAAAAGAGATCACATACCGGCACAAAACCGTCACAGGTCCAGAGAAGTTCTGCCTTCGTATATTGCCGCGTTCCTGAGCCAGGAGAGCGCCGCGCCGGCCGGTCCGACGGCGCGTTCCACTTCTAGTGAACAGCTTTCTTTCTGCCCCGACGCCTTCCTTGTGGCTTGTCAGGCAATGCAGGATCCGTCGCGCCCTCATCACCAGATTTGGTGGCAGTGGACATTATATCCCGCCCCAGCCCAATCTCTCTTGCGAGTTCCGATCGGCGTACTGTGTAATTGGGAGCGACCATAGGGTAATGAGATGGAAGTCCCCATTTCCGCCGATATTCTTCAGGCGTCATGCCATAGGATGCCTGCAGATGCCGTTTGAGCATTTTCAGCTTTTTCCCATCTTCAAGACATATGATATAATCCGGAAATACGGACCGCTTGATGGGAACGGCAGGTATCTGTTCTTTTACGCCCGAAGTAGTCGGGACGGACAATGAATTGTAAACAGTCCCAATCAGCCTGATAAGTTCGTCCGGCGATATTTTATTTTCCGATACATAAGCAGTTATGATTTCCACGGTCAGCGCCAACTGTCTTTGTTGTTCTTCGGGCATTGTCCATCACCTTAACAGACGAAAAAACTGTGGCCCTGTATATAACACCGCTATTGGGAATAGTCCTCGGCGTTTTCGACGATTTGGCAGATTGCAGAACAGGTATGCTCTTGAGCAGATATCCAATAGGATCCTGTGCCTGCTCATCTGTATTTCATCTGACCGTCAACACTTCTTGCTTTCTACGGCAATCCTGTTACCCGTTTCCCGCCCAGCATCAAGACGCCATATCCGCGATAAGAGATCATCTGGATCCGGTGTCAGCAGAACACTCGGACACAGCTTCCTCTTCGGTCCAGGAAGGTCTTGAGGCGTGAACATGCCCGGAAGCTTCAGTCGCGCCAATAATGCGCAGCAGACTTTCAGGGATCGGTTCACGCACAACATCATTGAACCGGGCACGCAATTCGTTCTTCAACCAGCAGTCGAACGGATCAGGATCTCCCCGGAAAGACACATCGTCCATCATTGGCCTGTTATCTGCTGCTCCCCGCCTGCCTGACGATACGCAGCCGACTTCGTTGCGCAAATGACCAAAGCGTGCGTCAGATCTGAGATGTTGTCGCGGTATGGCACATGGTCGGCAGGATTCAAATCCGGTAAGAACAGCAGAAAGCCGGACGCTCTAGCTGGCGGCGCCTGGCGACGCAGATGGCACAGGGGGACGCCTGCCCAGCACCTGGGCGGCCCGTTGGCTCCGAAGCGTCTGCTCCGCACCCGTCATGACCGCTGGTGCGTTCCTGATCATGACCTGCAGCCTGGTGTCGATCTCGGCCAGACGCGCCTTATGCAGGCGCTCGGCCTGCCGCGCCTGCGTTTCCAGAATAATCTCCCTTCCATAGGGGCGACCTGACTTCGTCAGTGTCTCCTGCATGCGCCCAAGCGCGATCAGTTCCCGGATCCTCGCATCCCGGGCCTTGCGGGTTCGCGCAACCAGATCCGTACCCAATGATTTATAGGGTTTATGCGCCATTTTCTTTGCCACATGATTCCACAGGTCGTCACTGGTGATGGGCGTCGTGTCCCCGAGCGCCCTCTGGTTCCGGACCGCCTCAAACGTCGCGCCATCGGAGATCATGGTCCATGTGGTCCCGCGCGCCCGGCTTTCCGCGACGTATGAGGTAAATCCCGTCGCCAGTTCAACGCCTCGCGGCAGGGCATTGATATGCTCGTCTGAAGTAAGCCCCTGTGCCGCATCAATCGTCATGGCATGCCCGAACCCCAGCAGTAGCCGACCAGTCTTCGCGTCACGAAACCGCCGCCATTCGACATCGGCAACAAGCCCGTCCTTCGTGCGAACGCGAAGCCCCGCATCGCCATGGGCCAGAACCTCCACCACATCACCGTTATTTCCGACTGTGGCGCCCTTTCCATCCACACTGCCCCATGTCCGACGATACAGCCGAAGCCGGTCGCCCATAGCGATCGCAAGATCATAGGTTTCGCCGCGCTGATCAATAGCCTGCACGGTGATTTCATGCGTCGAGATCTCGCCGCGCTCCTGCAGGATTGTACGGACTGCCCGACTCAGATCGGCAGCATCCTGATTGGTCAGCGCCGACATGCTGATCGTCTTGGCCCGGCCACGCCGCAGGCCGGCACCCTCGGCGGCCAGGGCATCGCGACGCGTCACATACAGCCGGGCAATATCCTGCAGGACTTCCTCATGGTCGCCGCCGACCAGACGGATCGTTCCATCCGCCCGTTTCATATCAATCGCGTCCCGGACTTCCTTCAGATGGAACCTGTTACGGACGTCGTCATCATTTTCCTCGTCGGTATGCGCGTTGGCCGCAGCCCCCTTGAACTCGTGGGATTCCAGATCGCTCTCTTCCGGCTCTGCGCCACGAAACAGATCAGCAATCTGGCGATTTCTTGCAGATACCTGCCGGACACTGGACAGAAGCTCAGGCATATCTTCCGGATCCAGGACCCGGCGCAGCATCTCGATGGCGTCCCCTGCCTCGATATTCTGCGCCTGCTCGTGGTCACCCAGCGCCTTGATCGTGCAACCGGTATCGCGCTGCAACTGTAACAGGCGAAGCATCTGGCGCGGGCCGACCTGACCGACCTCGTCAATCACCAGCACCGTATTCTGGTCCACATCAACGTCACCGCGCTCCAGCCGCGCCAAAAAGGGCAGCATCGCGCTTGTGTCAAAGATGCCGGCCTCACGTAATGCGTCCGCCTGGCGCCAGGCATTGGCAATCCCGATAACCCTGCGACCATTCGTGTCATAACGCGTATCATGTTTCCACGCATCAACCAGCGGAGACAGCAGGGCCGTCTTCCCGGAACCCGCGACGCCGGTGAGCATGGAGAGCGCACCGCCCCGGCCAAGAGCGTAGATCGCAGCCTTCTGGGTCTTTCCATGCTCGCTTGCGAAGTCGAGGGGTGATCGTCCGATCGCTTCCGTGATCTGGCGGTCCGACAGCGCCCCGCTCCGGTCTCCTGAAGCACGAGCCGCCTGAATCGCGAGGTCCTCCTCAATGGCGATCTGCGCGGAATTCGTCACCCTCAGCCTGTCGCCACGCATCTCCTGAATCAGCGAGACCCGTTCCCCGCCGAGTTCAAGACCACGCTGTTCAATAAGGGCCACGACATGATCAATGTCCTTCACGCCACCCTCGATGCCGGTGCCGATCAGGCCCCGGGCCGCATACGTTCTGAGCTTGTCGTGATCGATCACGGCGGCTGTTTCAAACTCCCTCGCGAGATGGCGCGCAGCGAAACGGTAGGCAATATCGTATCGTTGTTCCCTGGCGCCCACGGGCGCTACTGGCGTGCCAAGCAGACTTTTTTTCTCCCAGCCAAGACGCCTGGCCTGCTCGTGCCATATCTCATGGTCACTCGTACCTTTGTCCTTGTCGAGCCGGGCTGCCAGGCCGGCCATGGACAGGATGCGGCGCTTGCGTTCGATCGGCATATGCGCCCAGTCCGCTCCTTCCGCCGCGGCATACTCCTTGGCCGCCCTGATGACGTTGCGTCGTCCCTTGCTGAAGAAATCCGATATATCCTGCGGCACGGCCGAGATGACCGTCGCCTGTTCACTCGCATCGTATTGCTGGGCGATGCCGATCCGGCGCAGTTCATCGGCGAGCTGTGCCTGGAAATATGCTCCAAATTCGTGAACGCGCGATCGCAGCCGCTTCGTGTCGAGTGAACCCACATGTCCCTCTTCCGTAACCACGACATTGAACAGGGCATTATGGATATGGGCATGGGGATCGCCGCCTGCTGGCGTATCGATCAGATAGGTCTGACCTGTCCCCGCGTCACGCGCCTCGACCGTCGGGCGCGCGGTATCATGCCGGAATGACACCCAGGCGACCTCGCCCGGGTTGGCACCGTCTTCGCCCCCATGACCGCGCCGCGCGAAGCCGATTTCCCGCGCGACATAGAGCATGGTGGCGTCGTTTGCCCGATCAATGGCGTGCCAGATGGCTGCCCTCTCGGCCTCGGTCGGCGCAAACTCGGCCGCAAGCGTAACTGATTTGTGTGGCGCCAGAGTCAGATCATAGGCACTGATCTTGCGGGCATTCCTTGACCAGTCATCGCCATTATCGGCCCTCTTTGCTTCAAACAGGCGATTGAGTTGCGCGTTCTTAGGTGGTGTCTTCGGATCAATGCCAAGAGCCGCTGCAATCTCGGGTCGCATGTCCGGTCGCCACGAGGCCCGCCCATCGCGACCGGTGTAATAGCTGGTCAGTCGGCCACCATCCGCGTCGGGCACTTTTCCGGGCCGGGTACGGAAATCGTGCTCTGGCTCTGGCAGCTCCTGCGTGAAATAGGCAGTGATCAGGCGACCACTACTCTCAGCCGAGATTTTCCGGAACGTCATCATCAGACACCCGTTCCGTCCTTTTCCTCGGGTCGAGAGGTGAGGGGCGCCCGGCCCTCCTGAATATCGAGGGTTCTGCCGGTTGTGGCGTCAATATGCCTGAGAACAGGGCACTGCGCGGCGACAAGTGTCACCAGTCGGCCGAGGATCTCATCAAGTGTCGGACCATCAGATTCCTTCGGGGCGAGAATTTCAATGATCAGGGACAGCTTGTCTTCGATCATTCGAAGCCGTTCCCGGATATCGTCGTCCCAACTTGCGGTCGTGTTAGGTTTTCCGACTGACTCGCTCATTATCGTCACCCCCCGTGTCAGAATCACGGGAAGCGTGACGCGGAATCATGCGACCGTTCAGGCCTTCTTCTGGTTGACCCCGGTGAGTTGGTCCTTGACGGCCTTGGCCGGCGCAAAAACCAGTTTGCGCGAGGCCGGAATCTGCATCTCAGCACCGGTCGCCGGATTGCGACCCATGCGGGCAGCGGTGTGCCGGACGGTAAACTTGCCAAAGCCGGGCAGCGATACCTCGTCGCCGACCTCTGCAGCCTGAACGATAGAGGTCAGGACGGTCTCAAGAGCGGTCTTCGCATCGGCCTTCGTGCCGCCCGTGGCTTCGGCGATACGGTCAATCAGATCGGTACTTTTCATCAACGCTGTCTCTTTCAATTAAGGTGACACGGAAAGATCGAATCACAACCGTGGCGGCTTTATGATTTCTCTCGGGTGGGCACGATGATGCTGCGGGACAGGTCTACCCCGATGCGAATGGCGTCATCAAGCTGGCGACCAATACCACTCTGCAGAACGGCGGAACAATACATCACCCCGTCGATTTTGCGGCATACGCTCCAGACCGACCCGATCAGGTTCATGGCATGAACCAGCCCCTCCACGTCGTGACGATCCAGATCGTGAATGAACTGGTGAGGATCAACCTCCTCAATGTATGGCTCTTGTCCCGGCATCACAAAAACCATGTGAGGACCGGGCCGAGAAAGGCGCCTGAGAAGATCCATCTGGCTGCTGGTGACTGTAAGTTGCACGCCACTTCCGGGGCATCCACCGGGGATATAGGCACCGGTTCGACTGATCTGTGGCATCACCTCTCCAGTAATCCAGCGCCGAACCCGTTTGGCAACAGGCTTTCGAGAAATGAACGTCAGGTGGTTGGCTCCGCTTTCACTGACGAAGAGCTGTTCCTGCGTCCCTCCTGCCGTCACCACGCCAATACGGCAATATTCATCATCATCAAGCCGTTTGACCGTCGCAGAAGGATTGCTGAGGCCCAATATGGAGCAAATCTCCCGGGCCGAGATCCATCGCCTTCCGGTGACTTCCTGAACTGAGATCCGGGTGTCTTCAAATGTCAGATAGTCTCGTTCGCTTTTATGCAGAATAGGTTGAACCGGATCACTGAGCAGTTTCCTGACTCGCGGCCTGTTAGGGATGGTATCTCGCATCTCATATCTCCCCTTTTCCTAAGGAGATTGTGCGCGGGGAACATGCGACCTCTTGTTAAAATGGGCTCAGCGGCATCCGGAAGGGTCTAAGCATTGCTTACACCCTTTCCAACTCCCCCGCTCCTGGCGGCGAAGCCGCCCGCACCAACGGTGCAATGGTGTATATGAGGCTCCTTAAATCAGAGGGAGCGACAGGGGAGCGATAAAGGAGCGATAAGGGAGCGGCAGGGGAGCGGAAAGGGAGCGCTGTAGTGGCAATGAAGCCGAAAATCCCCACATAACCTCTGAACGCTGGAAACAGGGATACTGACCGTGGCCAATATCGATGTCCAAAAGCGCCTACGCGAACACGCAGTTGCCATGACCACCCAGGCAGCGACCCGTTCCGTCCTGCTCTGGCTAACCGAGCATCATGACGCCGTTGCCGCCATCAGACCGCCTGGTGGCTCATGGAAGCCCGTCATCGCCGTGATGCGCGAAAGCGGCCTCGATATCTCCGCAGACCACTCCGGCCTCAGGAAGGTAAGGAAGCTCTGGGTACAGGTCAGGAACGCCCGAAAAGGACATGCTGAGGAACAGACCGCCTCGGTAGAAGTCGATCCCCCCGTCCACACCACCCATCCGAGCCGGCTGCCGCAGGACTGGAAGCCCGACCTTGTCGATGATGGCCAGAAAAACCTCCCCCCCTCCCCGATGCATCAGCTGTACCCGCACAAAGAGTGTCCGCCGAAAAAAACGCGCAGGTCGCATCATTGCCCGCGACAGTACCAGAGTGCTCGGGCAGCGAGACAACCGGGGAGAAGAACTTTCCCATTGGCCGCGCCCGGGCTGAGGCCATCAAGCGGGACCTTCTTGCGCGACTGAAGCGGAAGGAGCCCGGTTTTCATCGGGAGTAAGGCATGGCATCCGCCACGACCACAGACGCCGCAGAACCAACGGTGCTGGTGACACGCCCAACCCTGCTCGTCGCCATCGGGCGCCAGCGGGTGGGAAAGACGACATTCCTCAAATCACTGGCCGAGATCACGGCCCAGCAGGGAGGCAGACCGGAGATCTGGAACACGGATTCCATGAACCGCTCGCATACGCTTTCATCGCTTGGTCCGCAGGTTCTGGAAGCGGACAGCATGTCCCCGACCGGGCAGGCTGCCTGGCTCGAAGGGCAGATCGAGAAGCTGGTTGAATCCCGCCATGATGCGATTCTCGACATCGGGGGAGGATGGACCGCGATGCACGAACTGATCCGCTCATCTCCCCTTGTCGCGGCGCTGGACGAGCTCGGGGTCTCGCTTGTGACGATCTTCATGATCGGTATGGAGAATGCGGACATCGACTATCTGCAGGACCTTCAGGAGCAGCATGGCTTCCTGCCGCCCCGCACGGCTATTGTCATAAATGAGGGCCTGCTTCCCGTCGGTATCGATACACCGCAGGCGGTCAGCCAGATCCTCGAAAACGAAGCGGTGCTCAACGCTCTGGACCGAGGCGCCGCGCATGGAGTTTTCCCCGCAATCAACGGGCTGAAGAAAATCGCGGATCGTGGGCAGTCATTCATGGATTTTGCTGCGAACAAGCCGGTTCCCGGACAGCCGAAAAGCTCGGTCTTCGACAGGCTACGGGTCAATCGCTGGCTCAAACGGGACGTGCCCCTCTTCCTGCGCGACCTCGGAGCGGACTATCTGCCCCGGATGCCAAAGGGGCTGCCCGACGTGGTGATGGAGAATGTCTGATGGCAGCCCAGGGCGACATCGAGGCGGCGGACCGTGAATTCGCGATCCGAATGGAGAACCTGCGCCGGGTCGCCGCCCAGTGGGTCGAGCGTCCGATCGCGCCCGAAGTCGAAGTCCTTTCGGCGCTGGTCGCAGCGATAGACCAGATCGGCACCCTCTGCATTGAAGCCAGGCGCGCCTCCATCCGCTCCGTTGCCGAGAGCAGGCTGGTGGCCGAACAGCAGCGCGAAACCCTGGCGCAGGACACGATCGCCATCCGCAGTCACCTCAGGGACGGCATTGAAGCGGTGCACACGCTGCGCACCATCAACGAAAAACTGGTTGAGAAGAAACTCCTCGCGATCACCGCGGATATGACGAAAGGATTAAGGGGGGCCATCGAGAGCCAGGCCACGGCCATGACCAGACGGTACAACCTGCAGACGGCCTTTCGCGTCCTGGGATACAGTTCCATCGTCCTGATAGCGGGATTTGCGCTCGGACGGATGCCCTGAGCGTGTCCACAATAGACACGCTCAGGGCCGGAACCGAAACGCCGTACGAAGTACTGACACAGGTCGCATGATGCTGGCCGATCCTGTCCGCCTCGCAACAGGAGGCCAAGGTGATCCGGCTCCCCTTTCCATGCCGCCGCACGACGCAAGCGACCGTGGTCCTAGTAACATGCGGCCTCCTCGTTCCACCGATCGGGCACGCACAGACAGTAAACGTGCCGGGCGGCCTCCCGACACATGTCAACGCGACCTATCAGGAACCAGGGCTCGGTGGCTGGACCCCGGACACGACGGGCACAGCCCAGGCCACCAGCGGAAGCGGCACCGTCACCCAGACAACGACAGCAGGCACGTCCGACAGCGATGCGCTCGAGACCCTATACCAGCAGTCCTGGGGCTATGCAGCAGCCCAGAACGCCGAGGCGCTGGGCGTCAATCCCTCAGCACTGGCCGCGACCTGCGTGGTGGAATCCGGTTGCCAGAACCTCTACACGGCCGGAAACGGCAGTACGATCACCGGCGCGTTCCAGATGAGCAACGGGACCTACAGCCAGACCCTTGGAGAGGCACTGGCTGCAGACCCCTCGCTGGCCTCATCCATCACCAGCGGCACGGCGGGCCAGCAGGATCCGGCAACGCAGGCAGTGGCTGCAGCGCAGTATCTCAAGGATGCCGCAACCAGCCTGCAGCAGAGTGGCATCAGCAACCCGACAGCCCTTGATGCCCGGGCCTATTATAACTTTGGCCCGAGCGCGGGCGCTGAAATCGCGACGGCCGACGACAGCAGCCTCATGTCGTCCTACATATCGAGCACGGCGATGTCGGGGAACAATATCAGTTCAACCACCACGGTCGGCCAATGGCGCGCGGCGGTCGCAGCAAAAATGGGCAGTGCCGCGTCCAGTTCGATCCTGACCGGCTGACGAGGAGTCCAGCATGAGGTTTTCCCACCGGGCCGCGATCCTTGCGGCCATCACCTGCAGCATCAGCCACCCGGCCTTCGCGCTGCATAGAACCCCGGTCCGTGCGCTCGACGGGTACAGATGCATGGCCCTTGATGCACCTGAGCGGGTCATGATGGATTTCAGGCATCCGATCCCGCTGCAGAGCGAACCACGGGACGATGCCCCGAGCCTTGCGCCCGCGCTGGCGGTACTCCCGGTCGCCACGAACGCACCGCCTACGAACGGCTACGTCCGGAGCATGAATCTCGCATTGCGTCCCGGCTGGGTCTCGACAAGATGGCTAAAAGCCTACGACGCGGTCCATCCCGGCATGACCTGCACGCCCTACATCATGAATGACGGCAAGCTGGGCTTCATGTTCGGCAGGGCGACACAGTAGGTTTGTCATCTCCACAGTCCGGCATACTGCATGGCCTACATTGTTTTCCCCGGGAGCGGATCAGGGAAGGCCGCTGCCCGCCGGGAGGGCCGCGAGGCGCCCGGGTCAGGCCTGAGGGCATGCCCCTGAGGTGAACCGGGTTGCCCGGAGCGCGGGGCACCGCCCTGCGATCCGGGCGGCCCTGTTCACTGAAAGGGGCGTGTCCTCACCGCGCGAAGCGCGGCGCGTAGCGGGCTTGAGGCGGGCGCCTCGCGGCGACATGCTGGTTTCAGGGCATTTTTTTACAAGCACGATGGCGACCCCGGACACCAGAAGCAGGAACCCGGTTTCCGGGCTCCTGCGGCGTGGTCTCTCAAGGCGTTGGATCGTCGGGCCACCAGGGGTCGGGGGCGTCCGAGATCTCGCGCGCTTTCGCTTCGGCTGCGGCGATGGCTGCGGCCCTTGCGGCCCTGGTCGCCTCCCGCCATGCGTCGATGCCGTGGTCGGCAATAAAGTCATGGGCGCCGTCATCTTCGGGGTGCGGCATTTCCGGGCCATGATAAAAAGGATTGCGATGCCAGACGTCCCGGTCCGTCAGGACCCAGGCGTGGTGGGGCGCAGCACGCGAAAGCTCAAGGGCTTCGTCGCGGTCTGCCATGGATTCATATTCGCTCATGCGGGTCGATCCTTGCGGAAAGGTACCTAGCCGTGGGTGGCCGGACCCGCCGTGGGTCCGGCCGGGTCGGTCAGAAGCCGAGGGCGTCCATCTCGGCGGCTGCGGCCCGCTGGTCGATGGTGCGGGCGTTGCTGGCCGTGTAGGGCTTCCACGGGGTGCCGATCATGTCCTCGTAGGCGGCAAGGGCCCCGCGGGCGGACGCGACCAGAGCGGCGGCCTTGATCCCCTGCTCGGCTGCGAAGCGGCGGGCGTTGGCCGCCCTGTTTTCCAGCCCGTCGACGCCCATCCGGTCCTCTTCGCGATACTCGTTGAACTGTGAGGACAGTTCGCGGGCCTGCGCGCGCTTGGCGTCATAGAACTGGGCGGCCCCGAAGGCGGACGCGACAGCGGCGCCCGCCATGCGCTGGAGGTGCATTTCCAGCCCCTTGTCGTTCTGCTCGCCGTTCCATGTGGTCACGACCAGCACGGGCGAGAGGCTGCGGGCGATGACGGTGAAAGCCTGCCGGGCCGTTTCCGCGAGGGCGTCGGCGTCGAAGTCCTCAAGACCGAAATGGGAAACGATCTTGGTGATCTGGTCGGGAACGGGGATCAGGGCTTCGGCGGCCTCGATGGTGATGACAGGCGCGCGCCGGGCCGCTTCCTCGAAACGGCGGGCAGCAGGGGCCTTCTGGCCTGATTTTGCCTTGCTGGCTGCTTTCTTCTCTTGCGCGGAAGCAAGGGCGGCGGTCATTGTGTTGGTAGCGTTGGACATGAAACCTAACCTTTCTGTCTGGCGTCAGCCCTGTCCGGTGTTCCAGCACCGGGCGGGGCGTCTGTGGCGGGAACCATTTCCCTCTCCACAAATAAAGAATAGTACAGACAGAATATAAATACAATAAGAAAGACAATATATTAAAAGTAAATATTAGTTTACTGCTGTTTTTATTTCCTTTATTTCCTTATGCCCATTTTATTAATCGCGGAATTATCAGTAATATCATAAGTATTCATCCTAAAGAACCCCCGGGCGAGCGGTCGAACCGTTGCGCGAAAGCGTGGAGACCCCGCAGGGGGCTCCAGTGAGGTTAGCGGCGCAGCCGCTTAGCGAACCAGAGTGAGAGAACCCCGAAGGGGCCGCCCCTGATTTTCTTTTTTTCCTGCTGAACAGAGATGTTTCCCGAACCGGGCCTTCCGGGAGAGGCAGCTATAACCAGACGCCCTGGGCTTACGCCGCGTTTTGCGGGCATGCGCTGCAGGGACACAACTCCCATTCGTCTGTGACCCGCGACATGACTTCAGATACTCTTGATGAAACCGGAAGGCGTGCCTTCGGCAGGATCGACAAACACCACGTCATCCGGTGCCCGACGCGGTGTGTCGATGGCAAGAAAAATGACAGGATCACGCAGGATACGCGGCACCGCATGCACCGCACGCCGCGGAAAGACCAGCAGGTGCCCGGGGACAAACGGCGCTTCCTCAGCCGGGTCATCAATCCAGAATGTCCCTTCTCCCGAAAGCACATGGAGGACTTCATCACACTGGGTATGATAATGCGGCGGCACGTCCCGATAGATCCGGAACACCCTGATGCTGGCTTCAGGCCTGTCGGTCAGATAGGTATCCAGCAGCATCGTATCCGCGGTCTGCGGGAACGCTGCCGCAATCCTGTTGAGATCGAACCGTCCACCGGTACGGTTCAGGGTCATCAGATGCTCTTCATCAGTCATGAGGCCTGTTCTCCGCCCATGTTCCACACCCTGTCTCGACGAGCGCTTTTGCGGATTCAGTCATGGTCTTCTCCATTTCAGCCCGAAAAACCTTCGAGCACGATCTTGCCCTTTGCCTGACCGCTCTCGATCAGGGCATGGGCCTGCCGCAGGTTCGCCGCCGTGATCAGGCCGAGGTTCCTTCCAAGCGTGGTGCGGATACGCCCGTCATCCACGAGGCGTGAGACGTCGTTGAGAATCTCGCCCTGCCTGCCCATGTCGGCTGTGCCGAACAGCGGACGGGTGAACATCAGCTCCCAGTGCAGCGACAGGCTTTTTTTCTTCAGCGGCAGGGCGTCGAGCGCGGCCGGGTCATCAATCAGGCCGAAATGCCCCTGGGGCGCGATCAGCGCGACAATCTCTGGCATATGCCGATCCGTCTGCGTCGTGGAAAAGACGAAGCCGGGCGCACCGGTCGGAAGGGCCGCGACCTGCGCGGCAAGAGGCCTGCTGTGGTCCACCACATGATGTGCCCCGAGGGATGTCACCCAGTCGCGCGTTTCTGGCCGGGAGGCGGTGGCGATGACCGTGACATCGGTCAGGACCCGGGCCAGCTGGATGGCGATGGAGCTGACCCCGCCCGCACCCCCGATAATCAGCACGGCCGGCTTCACGCCAGGGATTGACCGACGGATATCCAGGCGATCGAACAGCATCTCCCAGGCGGTGATCGCTGTCAGCGGCAGGGCCGCGGCTTCAGCCCAGTTCAGGGAACGGGGCTTACGGCCGACAATCCGCTCGTCGACCAGGTGGAATTCGGCATCGGTTCCCGGGCGATCGAGCGCGCCTGCGTAGAAAACCTCATCCCCGATGGCAAAATCCGTGACGTCAGGCCCGGTGCCGACAACGATCCCGGCGGCGTCCCAACCCAGAACCCGCCATCGACCCGCATCCGGCGTGGCGCTGCGGCGGACTTTTGTATCGACCGGATTGACCGAAACAGCCCTGATTTCCACCAGGAGATCCCGCTCTGAAGGGACCGGCTTCGGCAGATCGATGTCCTGAAGGGATGCGGGATTGTCGATCGGGAGAGGCGTCTGGTAACCGACGGCGCGCATGATGTCTGCTCCTGTGTTGATGAAGGAGAACAGTGAGCATTATGCTGGGTTCGGACAAGAACGCACTTTTAACGCCCATAGTATCGGAAATGATACCGTCATGGCCCGTATCCGGCATAAATCACTTGATTGCAGTCCCGGCTGTGCCGTTGAAGCGACGCTTCAGCTGATCGACGGGAAATGGAAAGGGGTGATCCTCTACCACCTGCTTGAGGGAACCCTGCGCTTTAACGAAATCCGCAGGCGCCTGCCCAATATCACCCAGCGCATGCTGACGGCGCAGCTTCGCGAACTGGAACAGGACGGGTTTGTCCTGCGGACGGTCTACGCCGAGGTGCCCCGAAGGTGGAATACAGCCTGACGCTGCGGGGACGGACCCTGGAGCCGGTCATCATGGCCCTCAAGAAATGGGGGGACGAGAATACCGGGTTCAGGCGGGATCCTGAATCCCCTGCGGAGCTGGACGAGCCTGCCGCCGATTGTCCGGTCTCCTGCGTTCAGGCTGGCGGTTGAGCAGGCACTGTTGGTGATCCGCATCCACGTTGCGGACATGCACCCGGACTCTCACCCGGAACATACGCGGTTCCCGGTATTTCCTGCCCCAGTCGCATGACAGACATATATACGGCACACGCTATCGGGCCATGGAACCACAGGGGGAGACTGCGTGGTAAGACTTCGACGTCATCGCGTGAAGCCTCCCGGCAGCTGCCGCCTGACGGCCCATGAGGCGCAGGTCTGGCGGTCCTTTCGCGCCGCCATCCAGGGCGAGAAAGGAGAGAGCGCCGTAGCCCACGTACTCGACCGGAGCGGCCTGGCCGTGCTGCACAACGCCATACTGCCGACAGGTGACGGCAGGACCACCCAGATTGACCACCTGTTCCTCAGCCCGCGGGGCATCCATGTCGTGGAGACAAAGCGGCATGGCGGCGAACTGACCGGACACCCGGAAGATGAACGGTGGCGACAGCGTTTTGCTGGCGAGGCGCCCGACGCCCCGCCCCGGCTGATTTACAGCCCGGTGATGCAGAATGCCGCCCATTGCCGGGCCGTCTACGCGCTGGCCCGCCTCGTGGACCCGACCATCCAGGTCTTCAGCCACGTCGTGATGACGGGAACTGCGGTCCTGTCACCGGCGCTTGTCGCCTGCACCCTTTCCCTTTCCGAGTTGGAAACCCTGCTGCACGATCTTGAGCGCAACGTGCCGCAGGGCACACTGATTAACGCATGGCGGCGCATCGGGCTGGTCTGCCATGCCAGCGGGCATCAGTAAGCGGCCTCCCTGTCGAGAAAATCGAGCAGTTCCGCGATTTCCCCGGTTGAAAGCATGCGTCCGCGACAGGCCTCGCTATCGCGGGGAAAATCGAGCGGCTCACCACCATGGTCACGGTTGCCGGCACTGATCCAGAGCACCCGCTCCGGCTCCTCGGGATCATAATCGAGGCGAACCCCGAGGCCATCGCCAAGGTCGATGAAATCGGAGAGCAGGTCGTCCTCACACCGAAGCGGAAGCGTGCCGATTTCCACACCGACCCATCTGTCGGGAAATCTGGCCCGGAGAAGGTCGGTGAGCTGGCGCGTATGCGGCCTGAGATCCGTCGGATCCCGGACGGGCGGCGGTGGCTCCAGGGGCTGCAGGAAACCCGCCTCGTCATCATCCCAGTCATCGGGCTCAATCGGCGGCACCGGCTTTTTCGCCATAAAGCAGACGTCCTTCGACCAAAAGAAAAGCAATTTACGACCACAGCGTCGGACGGAACAGCCTGTTTGGGTTGTACACATATACGCATCATCGTCTCAGGGGACATGATTGTTGCTAGACGAGCACCAGAGGTTTTCCGAGCATGTTTATACAGGCTACCCTAAGTAGGGTAAGATAACTTCTTTGTCACGAACAATAAAAACATATAAACAACGAGATGATATTACATTATAGTTCGTGAGCCATCCAAGTGTAATATTGGGATATTTTACTAAGAAGACTTCTGGCGCACAATAAGGTCACTTTTCTGCTTGTGTAGAAATATACCGAAATATATATTGATGGAACCAAATCGCATTAGAGCCTGATCCGAAAGTTTTTGAACAATACCAGCCTGTTGTGATTCATCCGTCTTTACGAAGAGATGGAGTGAATGGTGACATGGACTGGTATTGCCCGACGTGAACATAGCCGGGAAGGACTGCGATATCCATCGGATATGATGGACGGGGAATGGGCTTTGATCATGCCATTTGTGCCCCCTGCGAAACGGGGCGGTCGCCCTCGCACGACGGATATGCGCGAGGTGGTCAATGCGATGCTCTACATAGCCTCGGCCGGGTGCGCGTGGCGCCTGCTGCCGAAATGCTTTCCGCCGGTCTCGACTGTCAGGCGCTATTTCTACGCCTGGCGTGATACCGGGCTGTTCGAGGTCATGAATACGGTGCTGGTCATGAGCCTGCGCGAGATCGAGGGGCGTGAAGCCTCCCCGAGCGCGGGCGTGATTGACAGCCAGTCGGTGAAAACTACGGAAAGCGGCGGGCTTTCGGGCTATGACGCGGGCAAGAAGGTCAAGGGCCGCAAGCGCCATATCGTGACTGATACCTGCGGCTTCCTGATCTTTCTCCTCGTTCATGCCGCCGATATCCAGGATCGTGATGGGGCCGTTGATGTCCTGGCGGCAATACGCAGGCGCTTTCCCTGGCTGCGCCACATCTTCGCTGATGGCGGCTATGCTGGCGAGAAATTGCGATCCGCGCTCGCCTCCATGGGAAAATGGACGGTCGAAATCATCAGGCGGTCCGATACGGTGAAAGGCTTTCAGATCCTGCCGCGCCGCTGGGTGGTTGAACGGACATTCGCCTGGCTGGGACGGTGCAGGCGGCTCGCCAAAGATTGGGAACAATCCATTGCGTCCTCAACCGCATGGACATTGATCGCCTCGATCCGCATGCTCACACGACGGACAGCAAGGCATTTACACGCTATATGTGTCGTACGCACAACAGACCGCAAACATATCCCGGTTGTCGTTGGGGAAACATGATGCTTTTCGAAGGATACCATACTGTGATGCGAATGCGACCAGTGTTATTTCTTCGGACATACGCTCCACTGACCTTGCAGCTCTGCCTGTTCGGTATTCCATGGAAGGCATCTGCCACGCCAGCCAAGGCACCAGGGGTCGCTTATTTTACTCCCCAGAACGCTTCGTCATCTTCACCGCATTCGATTCCGCTTTCCAATCCGTCCGCAACACCGAACTCGCGCACCTTACAGGAAAGTTTTTATCAAAGCGCTCCCGCTCCTCGCTCGCTTACGACGTCGCCCGGCCTCAAGAATTTGGATCATGTTGGTCCTTTTGCAATCGAACATAGCCAGAGCAGCCCTATTCCGCTGGAGCAGGGGACAACGATCACCGCAGCTTATCCCGTAAAAGGCGTACAGGGCATGGACCTCGTCGTAAACGCATTTGGTGGCCATCGACAGACCAATACAGGTAGCAACGTAGGCTCCGCCGCCGTAACCGCTGGCGTGCGTTTCAAATGGTAGTGCCGGCACGTGATGTGATGACTGTATATAGGCGTCGTTGACCGGACAATGATCTATCTTTTCGAAAACGTCATCGATCTGGCTGCTGCAATGCGGCAGGCATCCGAAATAGATGAACTGAACCGGTCTTTTCGGACACTCGTGGCCCGACTTGGGCCGTTTGCTCATGCTGCGGGGACAGTCCACAAGACCAGGCTTGGTGAGCGCTACCTGATCGACACGACCTATCCTGAACAATGGCTGGAACACTACGTCCGGAATAATTACCAGAAGATTGATCCCGTCATAGATCCCGTCAGCCACGGCCTGACGCCCTATGACTGGAAGCAGGTCTATATCCGGAATGCAGACCAGCGAAAAATAATGAATGAATTCAGGGATATTGGTTTTCAGACTGGGCACGCCATCCCGTTTTACTTAACCCCGAGCATACTACTTCTGGTGAGTGTGGCTTCCCCTGAAAAAGAGATCGACTTCCGAACGCAAGCACTGCTTCAACTGATTGTTGGTCAATATCACACGCGTTATTGTCAACTCGCCAAACTGCTGGCTCATGATGACCGCCCGCTTGTGACAGAGCGAGAGCAAGAATGTCTCCTTTGGGTTGCTCAGGGCAAGGACACAACCGAGATCGGTTCCATTCTTTCGATAAGCGACAATACCGTCAAGCATCATCTAAAGAACCTGATGCAGAAACTTGGGTGCCACAATCGTGTGCAGGCTGTCGTACGCGCCATTCAACTTGGCCTGATACATCCATGATGTGTATGGACAACTCAACTGAAACATATTGTAACATATCGACTACCCGGATGGGTAGTAGGCCATATTTATCAAGATTCTAGAATGCGGAGATCGCGAACTTTGTGGTCTTTGTGTTCATGCTTTCACCGCTCGTCCACTTCATGTCCGGTCTGCCACGCTCAGGTTCGACCCTGCTAGCCGCAATCCTACGCCAGAATCCGGTTGTAGCCGAAGCGGGGTATATTTCTCCCGTTGCACCAATGATCGTTAAACTCACCTCAGTCATGGTCGAGGGAGAATACCAGACCGAATTTGACACCAAAACCCGCGATCGTGTCCTGCAGGGCGTGCTGCTGAACTATTACGGCAAGCTGTCAGCGCCCGAAGGTCAACAACCGATGATCATTGATAACAGCCGCATCTGGTGCACCCGTCTCGGACTGGCAAACGCACTCTTTCCCGGTTCCAAAGTCATCTGCTGCGTAAGGGACCCGGTCTGGATTATTGATTCTTTCGAGCGCCTCATTCAGAAAAATCCGCTGCTGGGATCAAAAATCGTGCCCATCGAACGCCGGGGCAATCTTTACAGCCGCATAGACTACATCCTTGCGGCAGACGGTCCGTTCGGCTTCTGCTGGCGAGCCTTCAACGAAGCCTATCATGGTGATATGGCGCATAATCTTATTATCGTCGATTATGACCGTCTGGTGAACGATCCAGCCGGGACGATGGCCATCCTCACCGATGCACTCCAGCTTCCTGCATGGAGCTACGATTTTGAACGCGTACAGTTCGAAGAACCTGTTGCATTCGACCAGAACCTGAATTCGCCCGGTCAGCATATCGTGCGTGAGCGGTTGGGGCTATACCCCGGAGACTGTCTATTCCTCCCGAAATTGCTTCCCGGTTGGCAGGTGGTACTTTCTGGCGTGATCCCCGCAAAAATCCGGGTGGAGCTACGATCATTGCCTGAGTCCTCCCCGCCTGGGATCGTGGCGACAATCGGCCCTGTTTCTGCAAATCATGAAATGCTGCTGGCCCT